>CALLVY010000468.1 GCA_938015925.1 uncultured Saprospiraceae bacterium | reverse complement strand
ATTGTCTCTGCAAATACCAGAGACCGCTTCGACTGTGATTATCAGGATGGGAAGAATGCCTTATATGGATCAATCTGGCCTGTATACGATGGAAGATGTCTTGGTGGACTTGGCGCAGAAAGACATAAAAGTGCTCTTAGTGGATGTGTTGGAACAACCTTTATACATGCTCGAGCGAATTGATGTTGTCCCAGATCTAATTCCACAGGAACAAATCTTCAAGAATTTTTCTGAATGCTTGGTTTGGGTGAAAAATAATGTGAAGGATGAGTATCCTCCGAAAGGAGCAGAAAAATAAAACCCTTATCGATTGATGGTGGATTAAAGACGCTTACTTTTGAAGCAATAGTCTTTAGTCCACCATTTTTTAATAATGCTTGTCAAACATGGTTAATAAATTTTTATCTCTCCCTGCCATACCGGCACAATGCGCTCATAGCTAATCAAATCAACCACCAGATGATTCCCCTGGCGACTCAAAATAGCTCTTTCTATTCCCCAACTTTCCGGCTGAATATAAATGGCTTGGTGATCAGGCCCAGCCGCCAGACAACAAGCATAGAGTGCATCCTTAGCACTATACCGCTCGCCAGCACAGCGCCAATTGGCATCATAAAGACTGCTGGTATTTCTGGGAGAAAAACCAAAACGATGTAGCGTGTAGAACTTAGGATAATGAGGAATCTTATCGAGATCAATATTGCCAATGACGATGCGGTGCAGCTCTTTTTCTGCCCTGGGTTTTTTATTGACGAGTTGCAATTCTTGCAAACCGTTTCTGGTTTGATTGATTTTGGCGATGGTGAAATGTTTGAGTTTTGGGTAATTCTTTTTTACCTGCGCTTGAGGATGTAAGACATCGTACAAACCATCTGCCCGGAATACCGGCAATTTAAAAACGCCTTCTTTTTTCCGTAACATTTCTCCATAACGCTTAGGCGGTTCAATGCATTTTCTTTCCCGCTTCGGATTGATCACCAATCGGCGGAGGTGAGGTTTGGTATAATACTCCGCATCTTTTCCCCATCGCTGATAATCAATTTTTCCTTTGTTGATTTTGATTTTGTATTCTCTGGTCTTATAGCGTTTGTCGAGATCGCGATAGATGTTTAGGTCTAGAGAAACACTTTCGCGGGCATGAAAATTATTTTCCCAATAGATCATCCCAAAGGTTGGATTGGCCATTGGTCGAGGATATTGACGGGGATCGAGTAGCCCGTGTGTGGCATCCGGTCCGCTAGCGTTTTTCCAATTGGCAGCGAAGCCTTGGCGAGCCCAGGCACCACCTTGTACCTGGGACAGGCGAAAATAAGGGGCTTGCGGAATCGTAAAGGAACCGTGGTATTGATCCAGAGTGCCTTGTGGATTTTGGATGAGAATTTTTAATTCAAAACCTGTACTCGTCGTACAATTATTCGTAATCTCAATGGCTTCACACCACTCTGCATTGATTAGTTTTATTCCTGAGGGAATGCGTCGGTTTCCCCAAGGGCGTTCTCGCTTCTCTGATTTTACTTTTACACTCCATCTACTCAATTCACTATGACAAACTTCCAGTCTTTGTTGAGGCGTCAATTTCTCCCAGGTGCAGTCGCCATGATTGACCGAATTTCCATAACCACAAGTAGACTCTACCAGCAATTGCCGCAGACTCATGTTTTGGATATGAATGGTTCGCCGCGGGTCATGGCCCAAGATTCTAATGTTTACGATGCGCTCTCTTTCATGGATGATTTCCATCTCGAAGCGATCGAAAATATCGGAAAGGGGAAGACCTCCATAAAGTCGGTTGCGGGCCTCCTTTTGAGAAATTTTCCCAAAATAACGGATGATCCGTTCTTTAATGGAATTGTTGGTATTCCATTGATCATAAGGTTGGTAGATGCTTCCTTGTGGTCTCATTAGTCGGTGGTTCGTTGAGTTTTGATACGATGGTATTGCACCCAAGATCGTAAAAATGGAGGAATAAATTCGAATTACTGCTATTTTTTAAACTAAGTGGCAGTTAAGGGGTTTTCTGTAGGCAAGAGGCTATAAATTAAATGGAACCAGCGTAGCAATACCTTAAAACTCGATCAATGAAAGTTTACTATAAAGAATGGATTCAGACGATCCCCGTTAGTATGGAAGAAGCTTGGGAATTTTTTTCCCGACCAGAAAACCTAGAGGTACTGACTCCAGTGGATATGGGCTTTGATATTATTTCTGATATCAAAGACAAGGAGATGTATGAAGGGATGTTGATTCGCTACAAGGTGAGTCCGATATTGGGGATTAAGTTGAATTGGTGTACGGAGATTACACACATCCGCAAACATGAATTCTTTATTGATGAACAACGTTTTGGTCCTTATGCGATGTGGCATCACGAGCATCATTTCGAAGAAGTAGCTGGAGGTATCAAAATGACGGATCAACTGCATTATGCCATCGGTTTTGGGCCCTTAGGCCCTTTGGCGAATGCGATTTTTGTGGGAGCGAAGATTGATGAGATCTTTGGTTTTCGCTATCAGGCGGTGGAGAAAATGTTTGCAGGAAAAAAAGTAGGCGTTTAAGAAAACTAATAATCTTTTTAAAACAAGCACCTAATCATTTCCAATTACTATGAAATACAGCCTTTTGCTCTTTTTTTCTTTCTGCCTAGGGTTTGCTCCTTCTCTAAATGCGCAAACCATCAACACCGAAAATTCTGTAGTCAATTTTAAAATTGGCAATATGAAAATAAGAACGGTCAAAGGAAACTTCCAAGGATTGAAGGGAGCGGTCAATTTTGATCCAACGGATTTAGCGGCAGCTTCTTTTGATGTCTGCCTCGATGTGGCTACGGTCAATACGGGGAATAAAAAAAGAGATGCTCATTTATTAAAAGAGGATTTCTTTTTTGAAGCGGAATACCCTCAGATTTGTTTTTACTCTACGACGGTCAAAAAAATAGGGGATGCTTTTCAAGCTAAAGGAGGTTTGGTGATCCGCGGTATTGCAAAAGAAGTTGTTCTACCTTTTACCTTTGATGGAAAAACATTTAGAGGAACATTGGAAATAAGTCGTTATGCCTATGGTGTGGGAATGGATACCGGAACTTTTATGGTCGCAGAAAATGTGGAGTTGGAAATTATAGGGGAGCTGGCTAATTGATAAAAAAAAGGCAAAATGAATTCGAATTCATTTTGCCCTTTTTTTTAATCGTCCTTTGACTTATTTTCCGCCACCGCTGCTTTTCCCTTTCTTTCCTTTTTTCTTAATCTCTTCAGGATCCATTTTTATAAAATTCGTATCCTGACTATCCGGGTCGATACTTTGGTCACTCTTTTTATTGCCTCCTTTTTTTCCCTTAGATCCAACTTTAGGATTACTCAACATCTTTCTTTGTTCTTGCAATAACCTTTCTCTTTCTTCTGGAGAAATATCACTCACCGCTTTTTTAGGATGTACCAATTTCATCTCTTCAATCAAATGACTGGCTCCTGCAAACTTATCGACAATAAACAAAACATAGCGAATGTCTACCATGATGTTTCTACAGATAGAAGGATCATAATTGATGTCACTCATCGTACCTTCCCAGGCGCGGTCAAAGTTGAGCCCAATCAAGTTTCCATGAGCATCAATAGCCGGACTTCCAGAGTTTCCACCAGTGGTGTGATTGCTTCCAATAAAACAAACGGGCATTTTATTATCGTCGGTGGCATATTGTCCATAATCTCTTTTGCGATGCAATTCTCTTAACTTCGGAGACACGTCAAATTCATAATCTCCAGGTTTGTATTTTTCCATTACGCCATCCAGGAAAGTCATGTATTCATAATCGACAGAGTCGCTAGGAGAGTAGCCTTTGACTTGACCATAAGTAACCCGCATGGTACTATTGGCATCTGGATAAAAGCGTTTGTTGGGAAATACTTCCATCAAGGCTTTCATGTATTTGCGTTGCAATTTCTGGATTTTATCATTCAATTCCTGGTAAGGAGTATTGACTTTTTCCTGATACAAATCGGCCATACTGCTGTGGAAGCGATAGATTGGATCTGCTTTCAATTGAGCCAGCATCTTTTTGGGACTAGCAGATAAAAGGGCAGTCATTCGATCTTCACTGATGACATCAGAACCTGCAAAAAAGCGAG
>CALLVY010000467.1 GCA_938015925.1 uncultured Saprospiraceae bacterium | reverse complement strand
TCACTTCCTCTCGGTAGATCAGGGTCATTTGCTTAAAGTATAGTAATTCGTAATCTCAAAAGAGTTTTCAAGATTACGAGTTACTATCAACAAATTATAATCCCATGAACATATCCGTATTAATGCGGGCTGATCTTATTCCGCCCTTTGTGATCTCCACTTTTCTCTCTTTCACTTTCATTTACACTTCGTTAAGTATCAATCACAATACAATTATAAGACATATTGATAGCCGTACAAAGAACAATTTAGGCCTATTGTGTGCAATATTTTTGCTCAAAAAACATATAAAAAAACTACAATACATTGAAAATCAAATACTTATTTAAAAGTATCTATTCCAGATTGTGAAAAAAAACAACAATAAAATACAGGAAAAGAGAACAGATTTATCAAAAAAAAGAGAAAAAAAAGTGATTTTTCTTTCTTTAAAGTTGATTTATTGAAAAAAAGCAAGTTGGAAAGGACCTAAAGAAGTACAGGAAAAGGCTTTTGGGCTCAAAAAAAAAGTATCCCCGGCCTAACCCAGGGATACTCTAACATAAAATCGATGCCAAAATTGCGAAGCGAAAGCAATGAAGCTTTCGACTAAGCCTGAATACACTGTGCGATAAATAATTTTGCCTTTTGAAAGCGTCTTTTGAAATAATGCTTCGTTGTTCATCGCTCATTTAGCTACAGCTAAACTCGCTCTTCACGCCTTGCCTTGCTCCAAAATCTCCATTTCAAGAAAACAAACAACTTTTCACACTGTGTATTAATCCAATATTTTGGAAATTCGATAGCTCTGAATCGTTTGATTAGCAAACACCACCTGCAGATTATATAATCCTGCTGGCCAATTCGGGTCGATTGCTAATGGCAGTTCTTGTCTGCCGTTTTGGAATTGCTGCTGATATTCTTTAATCATTTGCCCTTTGCCGTCGAATATTCTGATGATGGCTTCCTGGCCTACTTCAGATTCATAACTAAGGGTAATGTTTTCTTTAAATGGGTTGGGATAAAAAGTTAGTTCTGCGGAAGCATGAGAGAAGCTCACGACTCTAAATTCAGTTTCCGTTGCAGTACCATTAAAATCAACCTGCTTCAATCGATAATACCGGTCTCCTTGCTTATTCGACTCCTTATCCATAAATTCATACTCTACGGTTTCAGAAGAAAAACCTTGACCGTTTACTTTTCCAATTGTTCGATAATCTCCTCTGATTACTGCGTCTGCACCTTCCGCCATTTCTATTTCGAAATAATCATTTTCGGATTCTGAAAGTGTTCTCCATTTCAATCGTACATACTCTCCTACTTTATCCGCCATAAAAGTATCCAGTGCTACGGGCAATCTATTGGCTGGCGACAAACTAATATTATCCAGCACCAAACCAATACTTCCCAATTGGCTAAACATGATCTGAGAAGTTCCAGAATAAGTTTGTCCTTCTGACTTCAGCACTCTGGTGATGTTTACATTTTGAATATTTTGCCATTCGGAAGATTTACCTAGCGTCAAGAGTTTGATCCATTGATCGTTTTCACTTCCTCTGATAAATACGGTATTTTGATCTTTTGCTAAATTTTCATTGAGCGTAAAGATTTTATCATTGCTTTTGTAAGAGAAGACAAAGTATACTTCTTCGTTTGTATTTTCTAGTTCAGAAAGTTCCAGGTTTAGAATAGCTCTATTTTCAAAAAGACCTTTATCTTCTCCTGTATTTCCTAAAGTCAAAGCGAAGCTTTCATCAGATTTTTCAACCATTGCCAAACTACCTTGTCCTAAGTCCAAATCCCATTTCCCCAAGCCCTCAGGCCCTATTTCACTTTGGTTGAAAGAATCATCCAAAGACAGTTCATCAAAACCTTCAAAATAAGGAAGGTTCAATTTAGGGTGATCTAGTTGGATCGCTTCAATCGGTCGAGTCAGGTAATTATTTTCTGGTCGAGTATCACCAGGAACATCAATCCAGGCATCGATCAAATAATCTTTCGGAGCAGAAAGGTCAACTGGTGTTTTAAAAGTATACACCATTTTTGCTCCTTCATTAAGGCTCCCACTAAAATATTCCGAAACGGCTGGTTCACCATTTACACTATAAGACAATTTAAATCCATGTAAACTATTGGCTCCAATATTATCTACTTCAATACTAATTCTTTCGGCAGTAGTCAATGAGTTATTCATTTTTTCCCGACCTCTTAATACTTCCGTCATTGGATAAACATTAGCATCATTCTCCCAATCACAGGATCCCAATAATTCGGGAATACAAGAAGTAGCTATCGCTCTTTCACTATAAGTTGATTCTGGCCCTTTGGCTCGAATAGAAAACCAATATTTCTCTCCAATAACCATGTCTTCTTCTACCATAAAAGTGCTATCCGTAGTGCTTCCTATAGACACCATTCCTTCTTCTCTCAACATCATTACATCGTAAGCGACTGCCCCTTCTACTGGCGACCATTTTAAGTCGATCATCCCTGCACAGATTGCTGTTCCTGCTAGATTTTCTGGAGAAGCGATGATCGAAAAATTAGCATCCGAAACATCTGACAGATTGCTACTAAGTTTAGAAACTCGAACCAAAGCTCTTTCCGTTATGGTCGCAGGTGTTTTCCAGGTTGCTACTCGAGCAGTCGCAGGTATATTATTTTTAATCAAATTCCAGGTAGTCCCATTGTCTCCACTCCATTCCACTTTAAATTTGTGGGTATTAGATTCTTCTGCTTTCCATCGAACTCTTTCGTTCACATTCGGTGTCAAACCTTCTCCACCTATAGGAAAAACCACTTCAATTTCTGACTTAATAAATTCATAAGTAAAGAAATATTCCTGAGGGCCAAATGGTACATCAAAACCTGAAATATCAATCGAGTAATTTCCGGCAGCAGGCACATCAATTGTCACCTGTTCTATATTATTCAAACGGTCTACTTTTCGAACCGCAATGTTTTTAACTTTCTCTGGAGCTGGATCTAATACCCAAGGCAAATAAGAAGTATTATCAGGGCCTACTACTTTTAAATCCAAATCATTTACTAATATCTTCGTGGCAGTAGCAGCATCTGCTTCTACATCATGCCAATACAACATAATTTTTACTTTCTCTACTCCGTTAGGAATTACCAAATCATGTTTTTTACTTTGTCCATTTTCAATTTGATCAGAACCAAAATAATTATTATCAATTACCTTAATGGCATTTGGTGCATTAATCAAACCATATCCGTACGTAAAATCAGGCCCTATAAGTCCCAAATCTTCAGCGGTGTTACAAGCAATAGCTTTCATCAAAGCGCCTGTTGGATTTGCTCCGCCATTTTTATTGCGGTAATGTTCATACATCAAACCAATGGTAGCAGCTACTGCTGGAGAAGACATACTCGTACCCGAAGCATTCCAGTATCCATTCTCCCGGTCAGTAGACATCACGCTTGTTCCTATTCCACAAATCTCAGGTTTCAAACGACCATCTAAAACAGGTCCTCTACTAGAGTTGGGATTAATTACTCTATTCTCTTTTACATTTCCTACAGTCAATACATTTTTTGCGGCCTGATAATACCTCAATACGGTATGATAAGATTTAGGATAATCTCCACAAGTTTCCCAACCACTATTTCCCGCAGCAAACAAGTGCAAGACTTCTGGCAAGTTATTTAATTGTTTATCTAATCCTTGGCTAGAATAATTGTACAAACCATTTAGGTCACAATTAGAAGTTGTCCCATAAGAATTATTGGTCAACACCATTCCATAATCTTTGTAATAATCTTCTGCATAATAAGTAATCAAACTTGTTTTCTGCACGATGATGTCGGCATTGGGTGCAATCCCTCGGTGACGAGGATTGATCGCTCCTGATGACTTTACAATACCAGCAACATGATCGCCATGTGCTCCAAAAGAAGCATAGGTACCATTGGCTTGGTCATTGATTTCACTTTTCAAATCGGCATGGTCTCCTAAAGATCCACCATCACCAATTCCAATCGTCACCCCATTTCCTTTCAGGTCTAGTCCTCCAACATTCGATCTTTGGATAAGGTTTACACCTTGTAGAGATCGGATTTCGAAGTTCAGCAATTGGTCGGCTTCCTGGACCACGTCCATTGCCGCTACTACTGGATGTGAACTAAGACTTTCGATATTATTTTTTTTGATTTCCCCAAAGACTAAAGTACCTCGATGGTCTCGAAGGGCTATTTCTTTAATTTGGAAAGATTTCAAAATTTCATTGATCATCTGATCAGAAGTCCCTTTATGGAAATTGATCGCGAGATCGATGGTTTCATCAGAGTCGTATCTAAAAGTAGATTGATCGATATTTTTTAAGGAAAGAGAATATTTATTTTTTGGCAAAGGAGTCGCTACCGTTTCTATTCCCAAAGTGATTAATTGAGAAGAAAGAAAATTACTAGGGACGGCTACCAAATAAGTTTTATCGGAATGGTACGAAAGAAGTTGGATATTTTGCTTTTGCAATTGCTGCAATAAAGCTCCGGTAGGAATCTCCTTAAATTTAAGGAGAAGAAAATATTTGTCTTCCGCCTGAGTCGCTGAAAAGCGATCTTTTTGGGACATAAAAGTTGCTAGGCTATGTTCCTCGTTTGAGGTTTCTAAAAGTTCCTGTCCCTTCGCTACTGTGCATAGGATTAGCAGTAGCAATAACACTAGAATGTTAGGCTTTCTCATAATTAAATACAGACTTAAAGGTTTCTACAATCTTGGCTCGAATAAAGGGGGCCTGATTAAAGAGGGTACTTT
>CALLVY010000466.1 GCA_938015925.1 uncultured Saprospiraceae bacterium | reverse complement strand
GCGGTCGTTCCATTAGTGGTATCTGGATAGCTGGTTTCCTGATTGAAAGGTTCGTAGAATATGGGAAAGAAAGTCGCATCAGAGAGCACGAGTATTTGCTTAGACTTAAAAGACTGTAGCGTAGAAATGAGTTCGCTGGTAGCGAGGTATTGATGCGTTTTACCTTCTTGGGCATTGGCTGGAATCCAATACGATTGATTGAATAATTTTTTGGAATCACTCCAGCCGGAAAAAACAAGTAGCAGGCGATCTTCTGCTCCCAATTTATTGATGAGGGTTTCCAATTCTTGAAAGATGTTTTCTAGAGTAGCCGCTTCATTGCTCAAGATGGTCGTATGTTCTGAAGTAAAGCGATACTTTGTCTGTAGCGTTTTGACCAGATTTTCTACCTTCTGAACGGCCATTGGGGCATTCGGGAAATGAGCATATTCCTCGATGGCGATGGCCATGAGATAATTCTGTCCGGTTGATTGGGGATGATTTTTCATCTGACGATCAAGAATAAGGTTGATAGAAAATGCTTGCGGTCTGACCTTTGGGTTGGACCCTGTAAATTGGAAAAAATCTATTTTTTAGCATTTTGGAAAAATTCAGACGTATGAAAATTTTCCAAAATCGCAATTGGTCAGTACGGACAAGTTTAAAGGATATGGATAGCCTATGATTTTTCTGTAGTCGTATCGCATATAATTTATGAAGATAAATATTTTTTTAAGGGATACACCAGTTATTCTAAAAAAAATAAATATAAGGCGAAGTAAGGCTTTGAAGAAATAGATTATTTTCCCCAAAACAAGACCTCAAAATAGAAGATTATTCGGCAATAAAAACGGATTTTAAATGTCAAAGCACGTACGCTATTTAAAGAAATCCAAAGAAAAATTATTCCCACTTCCCAAAAAAAAACCTATCTTTTCAAAAATATTCTCAACCCCAATCCCTATTTATCATGGAAGAAAAACCTAAAATCACGCTCGAAGGCAAAAAGGAAAATAAGCAATGGGATGAAGTGTACAAACTGATTTCCTGGTGGGATACCGAAAAAATCCAAGCGGCGAAAGTGATGGTGGTAGGGGCTGGTGCCCTGGGAAATGAAGTACTCAAAAATCTCGCCCTGCTCAATATTGGTTACATTATGATTATTGATTTTGATACCATCGAGTATTCCAATTTGAGTCGTTCGGTATTGTTTAGAGAAGCCGATTGTGGCCGAAGAAAAGCAGAAGTCGCTGCGGAGAGAGTCCGCGAAATCAATCCTAATGTAAAAGTTCAACATCTCTATGGCGATATTGGAATTGATATCGGGCTAGGGGTTTTTCGTCGCATGGATGTGGTGATTGGATGCCTTGATAATCGGGTGGCTCGCTTGTACATCAACCGCTTGAGTCATAAAGTAGGCAAGACTTGGGTCGACGGAGCCATCGAAAATCTAGCAGGCCAACTCGATGTTTTTAAACCCGGCACTTCCTGCTATGAATGCCAGTTGGATGAGCGGGAAATGTCTATCATCCGAGATCGAATGAGTTGCCCGGATATTGCACGTCGGAATGCCAATTTTGGTAGAATTCCAACCACGCCGATTTCCTCTTCCATCATCGGAGCGATGCAAGTACAAGAAGCCTTAAAAGTGATCTATGGCAATGAAGATAAATCACAAGCAGGAACCCGATTCAAATACGATGGGATGCACAATATGTTTTTGCAATATCCTTCCGGGGCACTCGATGAAGACTGCCCGAGCCACGCCAAACTTCCTGAAATCGTGGAAGCCAAAGCGATAAGTCATCAAAATACTTTTGCAGAATTGATGACCTGGTTGAAAGAAAACCTCAAGGAAGAAAATCCCAAATTGCACTTGGAAGATGAATTGGTTTTGGAACTGACGACCGCCAAGACGGAGGTGTCTTTTCCCGTGATGAAAATTCGTGGCCATCTTTCGGATGAGTTTTTAAGTAAATTTGATCGAGAACCAGGAGAGGATATGATGATCACGGAGAGCATTCAGGTCTTGGATAAGGACTTTGTCAAACCCGAAATTGCTCTTCACGATCTGGGAATTCCACCGCTCCAGGTATTGACGGTGGAAACGTCCAAAGGTTTTAGCTTTGTAGAACTTACTGGAGATGAAAATACCCTGGAATTTTAGAAAATACGATTTCCTATTGACCATTTCCTTGCGCCGCAAAGGGAATTCTCCTTCAAAAAATCAATAGAAGCAAAAAAATATAAGTATTTTAATACTTCTTAGCCATTGGTTTTATTATATTTAGGCCGGGAACCTTGTTCAAGGTGCTCATGCTGACCAATCAAAAAAGTACTTTCTAAATAATTTTCTCGACATAGGTAGACCTTATTCGTACCTATCCAATGCTCCGAAGAGGTGGAAGTCTGTTTTCCTTCATCCGTTTATTTTTTAAATAAATGGCAAGAATGATAAGGAAGACTAGAAGTGCTTTTTTTCATAGAAATTCAATTGTTTTTTTTATACACAACTTAGGTTTTGCCCTAAAATGCCATATTGATTATGTCTGATACCATAAATATTGTCATTCGATTAATGCCTAGTGGAGACGAACTCGATGTAGAGCTGCCGATCTTTTCTACGGGAAAAGAAATAGCAGAAGAATTGTTGAGTCAGAGCGTAGCTCCCCGAACAGATCCAGAAGGAAATCCATACATCTATGAATTGATTTCTAAGTCTAGTAATGTTCGAATCGACGACGACAAGGCTCTTTATGATGTAGGTATCAAAGATGGGGAAACCCTTTTCTTTGTACCAAAACTCGTTGCAGGAGGAGTTTGAAATTGACCTGTTGATTCCCTGTTTTAGAATGTACTAAGACCCTCATCTGACTGACCATGACTACGCATTCCATTATTTTTTTGGAAGGCGAAGTGTACTACTTTACTAAAAAAATAAAAACTAGTATTTGCTTGTTTGCAAGCAATAGCCTTCGCTGGAATCTAGTGGTTTAGTCCAAACTAATGAAAAGATGAATTCCCCTTTGAAACCTACATATGATTTTAATGATCCAATACTTCAGCAAATGCCGAAGTATAAGAGATGGGCTAAAGAACACCTGAGTTTAGCCGATCTGGCTAGTCCTGTGATTCGATGGGAAGTAAAAGAAACTTTTTCGGCCCTAAAAATTCCGACCAAATACCATATCCATTATCGCATCAAAAGTATCGTTGGAATAGATGATCATCAGGAGCCGATCTATGGGGGGTACCATGTCATGGAATTGACCCTGCCTCCAGGTTATCCTTTGGAACCTTGTAAGATTTATATGCTTACGCCTACCTGGCATCCCAATATCAAATCGGATGGCAAACACAAAGGAAGAATTTGTGGGAATGTGAAAAACTTTGGACGTAGTTATGATTTGTATCAACTGGTACTGCGGGTCGGAGAAATCCTACAATACAAAAATTACCACGCCGTCCATTCTCCACCTTATCCGGAAGATTCGCAAGTTGCCCACTGGGTGACGTCCTTCGCAGAGCCCAATAATGTGGTCAACAAAGGAGAAGGAATAGCCGTAGATGATACGCCATTGGTCAATATAGAACAAGAAGAAACAGCGGCCCCCGAAGTGGTTTCCCAAGCAGAGACGCCACCAAGCCCGGTTGAAAAACCGCCTGTAGTGGAAACGCCTCCGCCTCCACCAGAGCCAGAGCCACCCGCTACACCAAAAATTAAAATTGGAGGCTTGCGGAAAACGAAGCCGGCGAAGTTGCAATTGAGGATAAAGAAACGGGATGACTGAGTGATCCTCGCTTAACGTACGATGCTGCATAAGCGAGAGAACCACGAGACCAACGAGAAGACCCAAAAGCAATTACAAATCCAAAAAACCAGCGACTAAAAAGTCTCGCCCATAATTCAAAATATTTATCCCTTGACATTGCCATAGTAAGACCTCCAAACCAATAAAAATAAAAACCAATTTTCGCTACAAAAAGCCTTTTATGCCTGATTTGATGCGTGGAAAGAAAACCAGAAAAAAAGATATGGACAGCAAGCTCTCGCTGTGCCTGATTGCTGCGCTTTTGTTTTTTCTAAACGCTCCTGCTTCTTTTGCGCAGACGGTTTACAATCAAACTTTTCCTTTTACTTTCGAATACAAATACAAAAAAGAAAAAACCAGAACCCGGGAAGGAGTGGTAACCGTTACCGTACAATATGGCAAGCGCGGAAG
Organism: uncultured Saprospiraceae bacterium; assembly: GCA_938015925.1. GTDB lineage: Bacteria > Bacteroidota > Bacteroidia > Chitinophagales > Saprospiraceae > CALLVY01. The sequence continues at coordinate 2,713 of CALLVY010000466.1, read as the reverse complement.
CAAGTTTGGTTTTGTGGAAAGCCCAGGGCAAAGTATTGATTTCTCAGACATCCCGGAGAAAATAATTCAAGTACAAATTCTTAGTCTTCAATTGGACAGCAAAGGAAAAAATAATGCACTCAAACATCCTTTAATCGTCGATACCAAAAAAACGGGAGTAGGATTAGGAACCCAACAATTGGACTTGGTCAAGCCAGCGATCTTCGAATACTTTGAAGATTCTTCGCCGGCCAAAAGTAGAATGGAATTTAGGGTGGTTGATAATGGGAAGGTTAATTTAGAAATTCCCTTTGGGATGATTCCGGAAGATAAACCTTTTGAAAAATGGACTTTTGACAATGGCGCGATTCGTCTCCGTTTTAATGTAACTGGAATTGTAAAAGAACGAAAAGAAGAAGTGGTAAAACCCGTAGTGGATCAGGACAAAAAATCTTGGGATTCGAATAAAAATAGCATCAATGGCTGGCTGGCTTACATCGGCAGTTTTCCGGGTGGAAAATACTTAGACGAAGCCTTGCGTAGAATCGAAAATTATGATCAACAAAATTGGAAGGCTGCGATAAACGAAGAATCTCTAAGTGGCTATGAAAATTACCTGAAGCTAGCCAAGGTATATCCAAAATACGCCAAACATATCAGCGCAGCGAATAGATCAATTGATGAAATCAAAGGCGCCAACGAATCCCAGCAAAAGGAAAGAACGGCCTGGAAAAATGCACAGAGCGAAGACACCAGATCCAGTTACCTCGCTTATCTGGAAGCTTATCCCGATGGTCGTTATGAAAAGAAGGCCAGAGAAAAATTGCAATTGCTTATTCCGATGAAATTAGTGGTGAAAGATTTGGGCAATGGCAAAAGTAGAGTGAGGATTAAGAATGCGATCAACCCTCGCTATAAAGATGCCTCCCTTGATTTTGGTTTGAAAATAGACGATAGTGATCTCCGTAGAGATTCGGTATTGATGGTGAGTTATCTGACGGGTGGGCGCTACAAAATTGTAGTAGAAGATGAATATGGCAAAAGAGATTCTGTGACTTTTGATAATCAGCTAGAAGCCAGTATGGCGCTTAGTCGCAAGGATAGTACGAAGATGTTGTTCTCGATAAAAAAAGGAATCAAACCCTATAAAATTGACCTCATTCACGGAGCGGCCAATACTTTAGCCTGGAGTAAAGACAGTATTTTTTCGGAACAAGTAGAGATCCCGATTGCCGTTTGGCAAGATGCCGAATTGGGAGGAGAATTTAATGTGGAAGTTTGGGATGCAAAATCCTGGAAGCCCGTTCAGATTGTTCAAAAAGTAAGTATTCCAGAAGTACCTCGTCGATGGGGGATTCCTTTTATTATCGCTGCAGTTTTAGGCGTCTTGGTTTTCTTGACGGGTATTTTCTTTTTAGTAAAATTGTTTTTAGATCGAAGGCAAAAGAATTTTCAATATCAATAAAATATTTTAATTGATCTGGTGAAAAATAAAAATACATATCGTTTTCTCCGTAGCTTTTTGCTTGTCGCTGGCGTGCTCGTCGCTCCTGTACTATGGGCACAAGGAGAGGCAACGATTAAAATGCCGATCAAGTTTAACGTCGATGAATCTACAGAAGTTCTCGGACAAATAGAAGCTCGGATTTCAGCAGGCGATGCAAAAGTGGTTCAAAAAGTCAGCAATCAATTTAATATCCATTTCGATTTTTCTTCCCAGAAAAGTGGCGCCCCTCGAATTGATTTTATTCTCAAAAAAATATCTGGTGATGTCGTAAGTAGTAAAGTCAAAATGACCATTGCTCACGCTTGGTCCAAGCCATTTAAACATGGGGAGCTGGTGGTTTCTGATAATTGTTATTCCGCGAAAAGAGGACGCTTTCTCTTTTTGACCGCATTAAAAAATGGCTCAGGAATTTTATCTATTCCTTTTGCTATAGATTCGGAAGCGCAAAAATGTGGAGCAGGTAAACCCAATAGCGAAATCACTATCAAATACAAAATTTCTGGAATTGAATCCAAACCAATAGCTCCAGAAAAACCTGTAGCGGAAGTGGCCGTCCCGCCCACGGAAATCCCTGAGTATTCTATCGAAAACCCCGCGCCGGAAACTCCTACTGTTGAAGATACTCCAATTCCAGAGGAAGAATCCAACCCAGAACAAGATGCTTGGACCATCGCTCATGCTGCGGGGACCGTCTCTGCCTATGAGAAATTTATCAAACAATTTCCCAACTCCACTTATCTCAAATCAGCGGAACGACAAATTAGTCGTTTGTCAGAAATGATCCTGTCTTACGATACCTTATCCAAAAATGAATACCGTTTTACCTTGCAAAATGTAATCAGTCCAAGGATTGATAGCATCGTCCCTGCTGATGGCGTCCGCATCTCTTCCGGGATTTCTGGAAATAGAAAAACTTTTGATATCCAATTGTTGGATAGTAGAAAACACACCCTTTATATTTCGGATGCGAGTAAGCCAATGGCGGTTCGCTTTTTGGAGAGCCCCTTGAGCAATTTGTTGATTGCTGCCATGGAAGAAAGCCCGAAAGGAATGCTGAATTTTATCTTTAAAGGAGGAATTCCACCCTATACGGTTTACTTTAAGCAAGGCAAGCGCTACGTTCATATTTCACCTCCGATTTTTAAAGATCGCTGGTCGCTTGAAAAGGCATTTTTTAATGCAAAAGATATTGCAGGCGCTTCGACAGAACCCGTTTATGCGGAAGTC
>CALLVY010000465.1 GCA_938015925.1 uncultured Saprospiraceae bacterium | reverse complement strand
ATATGGACAATCCGTCCAAGCTAATGGATATTAAGCTCGTTTTTAAAGGGTTTTTATGGAAATGGGGGTAGATTAGGCGTTTAAGCCTTAGGGGGCGCAAGATTGTGTTTCTTGCAAGCAGGATACGGATAAATATGTAGGAGGAAAGATAGGGAAGAAAAGGCCCGGCCTATTGAACAGGTTTAAAATTAGGAACTGTTCGTTACGACTTTTTAATCGTATACGATCCTAAACAGAGGGCTCCTGAGTTCTGGGAAGTACTAAGTTAATGATTTACATTTCCCTCCTACCCAAAACGGTCTGCCTGGAAACGGGTACCACCGGATGGAAGTACTTGGTTTCTAGGCAGACCGTTCTGGATATTCCTTTCTATTAAATGACTAGAAGCCTAATCGTTAAAAATATAGCTGATGCAGTCTTCTAGTGGCCGAGTAAAGGAGTATTTTTTTAACTCTATTTTAGCATCAAATTTAGCACTTAAAATTCCTCAAGAATTCCACTAACGTTAATAAGATAGTCCTGGGAATCAAAAGAAGTACCTGTTATTTTTAGAATGATGGGTTGGCCGATACCTCCATATTCGACAATCTCTACATTAGGCTTTACGCAAGTACCAAACTCACATTCAATTTCACTGCTTGCACTGGCTATCCATACGTTATAATACCCGAATTCAAAATCACTGGCTCCCCAATCAACGCCATCAACAATAACCCTGGGAAAGATACCATTGATTTCTGAAGCGGCCCCAAAACCTATAACGCCATTAGTATTCAAATTTATAGTAAAATCTGAAATCAATACTTCCGGTTCATTATCAATTTGGAAACGGAAAAAAGTTGCAAATTGATCACAAGCAGATAAGTTCAGGTCATTTACAGGATCAATCATCAAGTCATAGTTTAAAACCAATCCTTGCAATCCTCCAGTCAGATCAATTCCATAAAGATCAATAGTAGTTGCTTCGCAAACATTTACTGCTGCACAAAAATCTCCAGCCTCATCGACGGGAATAAAAGTTTTATTTCCATCGTATTGAACGACTATATAACCATCACTTACCACTTCATCATCACAATTGACTAAATTACCACAGACCTCAATTACATTTTGTCCTGTTACTGTAATTTCCCCTAAATCGGTATCCTCGCTAAAAGGCCCTATGGCTTCCTCAAAGAAAACAGTTCCACATTCATTCCGAATTTGCATGATCAAGTTTTCACCTTTAGGTATCCAACCACAAAATAATCCTTCGCCTCCAGTATATTCCCTGCCTAAATCCTGTTCCTCATCCGCCAGAAGAATGGTCACCGGAAGACCAGCAATTCCCAAGCCATTTTCATTCGCTACTGCTCCTGATAGCTTTACTGCTGAAAAAGGAACATCACAATTCCACCAGGAAAAATGACTTACTTCTCCTACGTAAAAATCCCCTTCCCGCTTTGCCATTCCCTCTTCCAACCAATATCCACTGGCTTCATCAAAATGCCATAAGGGAACTTCGTTCACATTCGATCCTTCAGGAACTTTAATGGATAAGATCGCTGATTTATCACTTTTTAATTCCAGTATTTCATTGTTGCTTCCTCTCAATTCCACTCCAGCCATACCCAAACTCAACAAAGATTGTAACTCACTATCGGTATTAAATGCTCTAAAGTCTCCTGGCGACATCATGCCAAAATTGGCAGCATCGGGATCTAAATGGACTGCAGCAACTTCAACTTCCCCATCATAAGAAACGCCAGTACTGGTAACAAATGCATTGGTCGGAAAATCAATTTTCACCCTTTCGCTAAAATTTACCATCCCACCACTTGACGCTTCAACATTCCTGATCTCCGTTTTGGGCAAGAGCACAATATGGGTTTGATTTTGTTGATTTTTAGAAAGGCTTACCATTTTTGAAATGGTCCAATAATTTTCCAGACTGGCAATAACTAAGGTACCCTGAGCATCAAGCTGAATACCTCGTAAATTAAAATAGCCATTTTCATCCGTCAAAACTACCTCTCCTCTTATATCAATTGAAACGCCAGCAAGTGCTTCTAAATTTTCATTTAATACCTTCCCGGAAATATCTCCATTATACAAATCAGGAACGTGCGTAATCAGGATCTCAGGTGTCGGATCAACGATTGGATCTGGCTCTTCCACCGGATCTTTCACTGGATCTTCCAACACGGGGTCCTTGCCACAGGAAATCAATGTAGCAATGGTCAATACAGCAAGTAATAGAAAAAAAATAGGGCGAAATAAATCTGTCTTAATTAATTTTAGCTTGTTCATAAATTTTATTTTTTTTGTAAAAAAACTCCTAAAACACAATACTCTAGAAAGGAAAAAGAAACTATTGGGATAGTTGACTCTGACTTTAGGATTAAGCAAAAATAATCTTTTCCTATAAACTTTGTACGAAACAAGCTTTTTGAAATTGTCGGACTATAAGCACTATACCTATTTCATCTAAGCCTAAATTCTTAAAACTTTTACTGCTACAAGGCAACTTAATGTCAAAAAAAATGGATCAATAAATGTCATCAATCCATTTAGAAACATCTTGCAAATGGCCAATCAAATGAGTTCTAAAATAATATCGTTTCTGATCTCTAGTTTTCATTTTCCTTTTTTGATTATTTCAGACATTTATTAAAAAAAAATCGCCTCCAAAACGTCCTAAAACCAAGACTTTCGATCTTCCCCAAGTAAGTATCTTCTTTTTTTTCCTCCAAAGTGTCACATTCCAATCTATATCGGGGTATTACCATTGAGCTCGATTCGAATTGATCATAATTTTCTTAATTTTAAAACAACGATCCCTTGCAAATCTTTGGATCTTTAAATAAACAATCAACATGAAGTTTAATTTTATTTCAACCTTCGCCTTCCTCTTTTTAGGTATCCTGGTATTTAGTTCTTGTGGAAAAGAAAATTTAGATGTCACTACGGTAGAAGAACCGGAGGTTACGGAAGTCGTTAATTGTGATTTGCAAATAAATATCATTGAAGACGGAAGCAGCTTAGTCGCTAGTTTAACTGGAGGTACCGCCCCTTATACCTTTCTTTGGTCTAATGGAGAAACAGCGAAAAGTACGACCCCAAATGCTGATGGCGATTACTCGGTGACTGTTACGGATGCACAAGCTTGTGAAGCCATGTTTACGCTTACGCTTAGCAATGCTAGTTCTTGTACGACCTTAGCGGTACAAGTCGATGAAAGCGGCGGAACCATCACTGCCTATCCAGTCGGCGGGACTCCACCTTATACTTACCTTTGGTCTACCGGAGAAACGACCAGTAGCATTACGCCAAACATCGAAGGCGATTTTGAGGTGACCGTTACAGATGCCGCAGCTTGTGTCGTCACCCAAACGATTACGATTGGCGGTAGCAATCCTTGCCAGGGATTTGCAGCAGAAATCACAGTGACCCCATCAGGGGTATTAACCGTCACTTTAGCTGGAGGTACGGCACCTTAC
>CALLVY010000464.1 GCA_938015925.1 uncultured Saprospiraceae bacterium | reverse complement strand
GCACGCGATTGATTATCGATGATTTGCAGATGCCCTAAAATTTCGTAATTGTCTTTTTTCTCTTCCTCATTATTGAGCCACAAGGCAGCTTGTCCATTTCTACGGGCATTGCCGTGGATTCCGGTTTTTGCCAATTGTTGTTCCCGAGCAATAAAGCCAGAGAAGGTGACAAAGTATTTGCGCTCCAGCGGATCCATTCCCTTAAACACTTTTTCAAAAAGCGTCAAATCTCTTTTTACAAAACCTTTGATGTGAGGCATTTGATTGGGAGAAATGGTATCGAGGATATTGAACTCGCTCAGGTCTTCCGTTCCCAGGTTGATTAAGCGCTGTTCGATGGCCAATAATTCATTGCGGAGTCGAAGCGCGTCCAATTGTTTGGCTTTGACAACTGGCGCAAAGCGCAGGTGCTTTTCTTCTACACCAGAGTAGAGAATATAATTGGTCGTATTTAATTTTTTCTGAAAAGCAGATTTGATAATCAGGTCATACAAGAGGGTTTGCATAAAATGATTGGAACTGATGCCATAGATATTGGGCTTGTAAGCTTTACCCGATTTCAATTCCACAATGGCCGCCTTATTTCCTTTTTCTATATTCTGACAAAAAACATCGAGTCGCCCTTGGATGCCATAAATTTCAGAGTAAAAGGTAGGCTCCAAAAAACAATCTTCAGGAGTGATGTTGTTTTCGGGGAAACCTCGTTTGACCATTTGCTTGAGGTTGATATAATGTCTTTGTGCTTTTTGTAAAATATCTCTCAATTCCCGATCTTCAAAAGTGGCAAAAGCCATCGGATTGAGTTGGAATAATTGTCGCGCTAATTCTTGATAAGTCGTGTCGGAATCATTCATCAATTCATCCAAAAAGAAATTGGCGACATTTCCCAACATCAAAGGTGCGCTGTATTGAAAGGGAAGATATTTTTTGAGTAGATATAAAATCGGTTCGGTGCCCGAATCCTTAAAGGTCTCAGAAATGGCGGATACATCAATCAGGTAATCCGGTTCGATCACAAAACCATTGGGACGGTAAATACCCGCTTTGTCGATTTCTACCTCGATCAAATTCATGACCAGCGGGAATCCGAAAACAGATCGGATGGCTTTGATGCCGGAGTTGAAATTTTCGTTGCGCTCTGCGATATTGTATTGTACCCGAATGTCGATCGTTGGTTGGGATTCCTCTCGGACGATGAGTTGCTGATTCTTGGCATCATCTTCCAGCGCGATGACCCGAATCTTATTTCTATAATTGACAATCTCCACCGGAGAAGATTGGTAAAAGCCATCTTTGGGCAACAAGGCCATCAATTCTTTGGGAATCCTTACTTGATAAAGATTACCAATACTTTCTGCCACTCCTTTTAGACCGACTTGATAAGTCACCTGGAGTTCCTCCTCATTTTTATCTCTTTGGCGAGCGCGACGGCGAAAGCCGTGCAGGTAGAATTGAGTTTGCTTGGGCAAAGCGAAGCGATGGCTCGCATAAGCAATGCGTGCGAAGAGGGTAGTAAATTGCAATTTCTCTTCTCCAGTTACTTCGATAAAAATCCGACTCATCAAGGCATACAAAACTTCTACCCTTTGGCGGATGTCCAGACCTTTCTCTTCATTGATGGTGAGCATCTTACGAAAGAGCAATCGGGCTACTTCGGGATTGCGAGTTTTTAGCGGAGCTTGAATGGGCATAAGAAGGTTAATAATTTAAAAAAGAATCCGGGTTGTGACTTTGAGTCAAACGTCATCAACTTAAGAACTATCTTAGTGCTTATCCAGAGGTCGGGAGCCCTCTGTTTAGGCTCGTGTACGACTCATAAGTCGTATCGAACAGTTCATTTTTCAATACTCAACAGATTTTAAAAAATGAACTGTTCGCTACTACCTACAGGTAGTATGCGGGGCTAAATATAGGCCTCCCGGCCTACACAAGGACAATGAATGCCGCGTAACTTGAATTTTTTTATCCTGCGACTTAAGTTGATGACAAGCTAGTTACACCTCAGCTAGGTTTTTAATTAAACCCAAGTTACGGCCCAAAGCCGAATGCCTTCAACTTAAGGTCTACCTTAAAGATAGGCCTTGAGTTATGCGACCCTGGTTAAAAACTCAAAACCACTCAAGTATAGACATAAAAAAAGGGAAACGATAAAAATCGTTTCCCTTTTTTAACTTGGACTATTGTTTACTTCAAAGAAGAAACAACAGCGCTGAAAGTTTCCGGGTGGTTCATCGCCAAATCGGCTAAAACTTTACGGTTCATTTCAACTTTGTTTTCTGATAAACGGTGCATCAGTTTAGAATAAGTAGTACCATTCAAACGAGCAGCTGCATTGATACGAGCGATCCAAAGACGTCGGAAAGCACGTTTTTTGTTACGACGGTCACGGTAAGCATAACCCCATCCTTTGTCAACGGCATTTTTGGCTACGGTGTAGACTTTAGAGCGAGCACCGAAGTACCCTCTGGCCATTTTTAAGATTTTCTTTCTCCTTCTTCTGGACGCAACAGCGTTTACTGATCTAGGCATATGAATTGAAATTTAGTTCGATACAGAGATTCTCGTGGAATGCTTTAGGTCCTGTATCCTCGTTAAAAAATAATTGTTACTAACGTAAGCAGAGTAACTGCTTGATTCTTTTTTCGTCGGCAGTACTTACAAGGCCAGAGTGGCGAAGCGCCAATTTCTGTTTTTTGCTTTTGTTACGCATCATGTGCGAAGTATAAGCATGACCTCTTTTGATTTTGCCGCTTCCAGTTACTTTGAATCTTTTCTTCGCACTGGAATGAGTCTTCATTTTAGGCATTGTCCTAAGATTTAAATTGGATGATAAAATTTCTTTTTCGCGTCTTCCTTCCTTCCATAGGAGCTCAGATTTTGAAAAGAGTGTGCAAAGATAGTAAATATTGCTTGGAGAGGCAAAGTTTTTAGAGTTTAAATTAAGTTGAAAATGAAGCTTTTTAAGTGGAAAATATTCTGAAATACAGCGCTGTGGAATGCAAAAGAGGCTACTTCCCAAAGAAAGCAGCCTCTTTTAAATAATATCGAAACATTCGCTAGTTCTTAACTATCCGAATCTTTTTCTTTTTTCTTCTTTTTCGACGCTGTTTTCAGCGGAGCAATGACTACGATCATCCGTCGACCTTCCATTTTTGGTAAGGCTTCCGCTGATCCTACTTCATCCAGTTCTTTCAAGAACTTAAGCAAAAGAAGCTCTCCACGTTCTTTAAAGACAATGGTACGTCCGCGAAAGTGGACATAAGCTTTGACTTTAGAGCCTTCCGTAAGGAATCGCTGCGCGTGGCGAAGTTTGAATTCAAAATCATGATCATCGGTATTTGGACCAAAGCGAATCTCTTTGATCACGGTTTTTACCGCTTTTGATTTGATTTCCTTGTCTTTTTTCTTTTTCTGATAAAGGAATTTCTTGTAGTCGATGATTCGACAAACTGGTGGATCTGCTTTAGGGGAAATTTCCACGAGGTCTAATTCCAATTTATCGGCCCAATCCCGCACTTGTTGGGTAGGGTATACTTCTGGAGTTACTTCGCGGCCAGCAGCTTTACTGACCTCATCGAGGTTATCTCCGACCAGACGAATTCTGGGTACTCTGATAAATTGATTAATTCGAAAGCGGGGCTGGGGAGCAGCACGCTGGAAATTTTTTGGTTTTCTTCCTCTTGCCAAATGACGTTGATTTAATTAAAAATAAATTGAATGAGTAAG
>CALLVY010000463.1 GCA_938015925.1 uncultured Saprospiraceae bacterium | reverse complement strand
TACATTTTGACATCGCTGGATCTGCTTTTCTAAAAACAAGTGACAATTACCGCAGCCGGGAAGGAACTGGAGTTGGGGTAAGACTTTTATTTGATTTTCTAAAAAAATACGTTCTTTAAGAGTCTTTGAAAAAACGATTCTGAATTTTTGGAATACTTTTCATTACTATTGAAGTTGTTTTAAAACAACTTATTGCCTGTAAAGAATTAAAAATACAACCTGGGAATTATGGATAAAATGAGAATAGGAATTACAATTGGAGACATCAACGGCGTAGGGCTGGAAGTGATCCTCAAAACACTTGCCAACGCCAATATCACTAAAACTTGTATTCCAGTGATCTATGGCTCCTCTAAGGTCGTTTCTTACCATAAAAACGTCGTGGGGATCGAAAATTTTTCCACCCATAACGTCAGCTCGGCCGAGCGCCTCAAATACGACAGAATCAATCTCGTCAATTGCTGGCAAGATGATACCAATATCACGCTGGGTCAAATGACGGAAGCTAGCGGTAAGTACGCTAAAATTTCACTAGAGCAAGCGACCAATGATCTAAAACAAGGCTATATTGATGCGATCGTAACCGCTCCCTTCAATAAGAAAGCCATGAATATGGCAGGTTTCGATTTCCCTGGCCATACCGAGTACCTCACGCATGCTTTTGATAAAAAAGACAGCTTGATGCTTATGGTACATGAAGATTTACGAGTAGGATTGGTGACCAATCATTTACCCATTTCCAAAGTTGCAGAATCGATTACGAAGGAATTGATTCGATTCAAATTGAGAACACTACACACGACCTTAATCCAAGACTTTGGCATCGAAAAACCAATCATTGCCATGCTGGGACTCAATCCACATGCTGGAGATGATGGTTTGATTGGAAAAGAGGAAGAAGAAGTCATCCGTCCAGTGATTATTGAAGCGAAGAAAAAAGGAATGATGGTGATGGGACCTTTCCCGGCAGATGGATTCTTTGGCTCTGGCCAACACCGAAAAGTAGATGGCGTATTGGCCATGTATCACGATCAGGGATTGACTCCTTTTAAAGCACTTTCTTTTGGAGCAGGTGTCAATTTCACGGCTGGACTTCCTGGTATTCGAACGTCTCCAGATCATGGAACGGCTTATAATATTGCTGGAAAAAATGAAGCAGATCCTTCTTCTTTCCGCCAGGCATTGTTTTTAGCCATTGATATTGCGCGCAATCGACGAGATTATAAAGACATGCATTCTAATCCCATGGTCAAGAAAAATAAAAAAGGAACAGAAGTGCATCAGGAAGGGGATACGATTGAATAAGATTTTAAAAAAGAAATCTTGAAAAAATAAAGTCCTCTTTTGAGTTAATTGAATACTCAAAAGAGGACTTTGCTTTTTAATCCATTTTTTCTCTTAGTCTATCTTCGTCTACCACTATTAGCCACTCTCGGCTGACGACTCAACTGAGTTGTCGATCTATTTTCCGTATAAGTCATTTTTATGATTGCTTCCGATTCGGTTTTGATCGGGTTTGGTTTTACTGGAGCAGGGCTTTGAACCGGCGCTGGTGCAGGTGGCACCGGAGCTACATAGTATTGCTCGACTTCTTCTGGCAATTCTTCTTCCTGTACGACCTCCAAAGGCGCTTCATAAGTTGGAACGTCTTCCTTGACTGTTGGAGTAGGAATAGACGGAGCCACTTGTACGGGTACTTCTGTTTCTACTACAGGTTCACTTATATTTATTCCCAATATTTTCACCTCGGTTCGATTTTCACCACGAGAATAATCTTCTGGTATTTCCACTGCTTCAGGAATATCGTAGTTCTCTTCTTCATAAGAAAAATCCATCACAGGAGCACTTACGATCGCTTCGGCTGGCGCCTCAGTAATCACTGGTGCAGCCTCACTGACCTCGGGTACTGCGCTGGCAGCAGGATTAGCACTTACATAGCTTCCCAAATTAAACCTTGGAGCGGCAGCGGCAGAAGCGTTGGGCTTGCTCTGAGGTTTGGTGATCGCAATTTGTGGTGCTGGTGCGAAAGTTTGAGGAGCGGTATCGTATTGGTAGAGTTGGTATTTTTCTATGTTGGCGATGAGCTTCTCTGCATATTTTACATCGGTAGCGTAGCCACATTTTTGCAGGCCTTTGGCCCAGCCTCGGTAGTCGGTTGGGTCCAATTGGAACAGCACATTATAACGTGGATTGTCTCTTAAAAAATCACTGTGATCCACAAAAGAATCTTCTATTTTTTCATAAGCACGGAAGCATGATTTGATCAATTTTCCATTTTTATCCAAGTCGTCATCTTTGATATAATACGTGGGGCCCGTCCAATAATCTTTGCATTTGATTCCAAAATAATTATTGGATTCGGTGGCTAAGGTACCACTTCCCCAACCTGATTCGTGGATGGCTTGAGCAATCGTAATACTGGCAGGAATACCACTGCGGAACATTTCGCGAATAGCGATGTCCTTATGTTTTTCGATGTAACTGGGAGCGTTGTTGGCTAGTATTGGCGTGCTTAAAAAAGTACATAGCACGAATAGAAATGCGGAGGCAAAACAGAGTTTTCTCATGGGTGTAGCAGTTTACGGATGTAAAAAAATATACAACCAGTATACTGCTATCTAGTATCACAAATCATAGCATAGCTACGAATGCAATTTGATGCAAGCACACTGGTTATGGTTTCATTAAACCTTCTGCCATATTACTTACATCCAGCTTTCTCATTGTGGTGTTTCTCATAGTAAGTATATGCGGAAGTCTTTTTCA
>CALLVY010000462.1 GCA_938015925.1 uncultured Saprospiraceae bacterium | reverse complement strand
ATCTGAGTTTATTTTTTTATTAATCGAGGCGAATGGTTCCCGATCCTAGCCGTAGCTAGGTGAGGAGGTTCTTCAACGAAGAGTAATAGAAAAAGAAGCCAGAGAGAATACTATAGTTTATTTTGAACACCTGCTTAAGTGTTATTGGTAAAAAGGGCCAACTCTTTTTTTGAAAAAAATACAATTCGATGTTGTCCTGATTTTTAAATGTTGATTTCACCTAAAGGACGTTCGGGAAAAGGAAGTCCCCCTATGTGGTTCCGCAATTTTTAAAAAAAAGTAATCAATTGAAAAGAAAACAGAAAGGGAAAAAGAGTGAAAAACCTAATGATCATAAGGCTTTTGGAGAGAAAATAAAAAGAGGAGAAAAGTTTTTTTCTTCCTTGATTTTTAAAATAACTTCTAACTTAGGAGGAACAAAAGAGAGTCCCTTATTTTATTCCTTGTAAGATTTTTTGAATTTCTTTAGCCTCCTCCAGCATATAAAAACCACCAGGAACTAGAAAGTACAATCGGTTTTCAAGCTGCCAATAATCCATTGGTGATTTACTGATCACATCCCAAGGCGTTCTTTTTTTGAGGTCATTAATATAGGTCAATAGTTGTTCTACACAAGCTGGAGATTGGAATTCCCATTCTTCGATGTTGGCGCGAGGATAGGTGTTTGGACTAATGGATAGCTTCCCTTTGATGAAAGCTATTTGTATGCCGCGCAGTCCTTCTAGTTGGAGTGGTTCAAGTGTTTTTTCGTTTTTATTTTGGAGTCGGATATTGGCCCGTTTGATGCCTATGAAAAGTGAGCTTTCTTCTATTGGAATAGGGTGTAGCGATTTGGTAAGATACTGGTACGGACTTGTAGTCAGCTTTTCCAATAGTGTAGGGAAGGGGCTGGGTGGATAAATTTTTGCATCCTGATCACAAGCGTTTTGTACTTGTGTTTTTATAGATTCAGAGCTACTTATTTTTTCATTACTTGTTTCTACTGCTTTATGTTGAGACGATTCTTGCTGACAAGAATTGAACCCAAGACAGAGGAATAAAAAATAAAACAAATGATTTTTCATAAGCCGTTTTTCCAGACTTTAAAAGCTAAAGAATTTAGCGCTCAATGATCAGTTTCTCCGATTGCACAAAGTCTTCCCCAAAGACTTTTACCCAATAAATGCCCGACGGATATTCTTGTGCTTGTAAAAAATAATGCTGATCTCCAGCTTTCTGCTCACCTTCAAAAATACGAGCGACTACTTTCCCCAAAGCATCATGCAATTCAATTTTGATCCTCGATCTTTTTTCAAGACTTACGGGAATGGCCGTAATCGCAGATGCAGGATTGGGGTAAACAGCAGATAAGCTCAAGCCATTTTTATTAGTAAGTTCATCCGTTCCGCTTTGGACCTCTAAGTCCAAAACTTTAAAATCAAAATAACCTGCTGGCGCAGGCATGGGACGAACCTGATTTTTACCACTATTGGCAGTAGCAGCAATATAGTATTGAATCTCGGTCAATGGTAATTGAACCGGAATACTAGCCGACCAAATGTCCGCAGCAGGATCACTCAAAACCATTTCTATAGGATTAAAATCAAGGTTAAAATCAGTAGTAAAATAAAGTTGAGCGTCTTTAATCCCACTTTTATGACGAATTACTGCTTCAACCAAATAGTCATCCATTTCCTCCGCAGGAACATCCGTCAGTCGAGCATGAGAAATTTGTAAAGGATCACTGGTTCCCACTTCTTTGGTAATACAATGCAAAGCCCCACTCAAAGGAATGATCGAATTGCAATTGATCCCAACCAAGTTATAGCCCGGCATCAATTCTTTCCAAATTCTAAAAGCCGTAGTATCGTATTTTTCTTCGTAAGTAGGGATCAAGATCGATTTATTGACAATCAAGGAATTCGTATAGGTTCGATAATGACCATTCTGATGAGGATATCTATCATTTCCGTCTGGAGGCATCGGCATTCGGACGACCTTAAATTCCCGATCCCAAGCGGCCTCAAAATTACTGATCACATATTGAATGTTCGCTTCGATCTGTGGTCCATCAGCAATCCCCTCCGGATATTCCCCAACCAATAATGTCGTCTCATCCAATAACTTCATATGCATATCAATATGATGAATCGCATCATAAGGAAGCGCTTCCATTTTAATGTATTCGTCTACTCCCATGAAGGAGTTCATAATCTGGTCCACATCTTCCTCACTGTGTTCTGTTTGACCATAGGTATTGTTTTCGCCATTTTCATCCAAGACCAAATCAGAAGAAAAGCCACGTCCCAATCCATCTACCATAAAATTACCTCCGGTATTGACCAGGTCATTTGGTGCAGTGGAGGTTTCGTAAAGCGGTATGTTTAAGCTGGCAGAAATACCATGAGGAACCACATCATCTTGATAGCGGGGACGATTGTAAATCCAGTCGATAATTACCAAGGAATCAACGTTATTGAGATAGCCTGTATTCGGACCATAATCTCTAACCCAAATAGAATTATAAGCTCTGGTGATAAATTGAACATTGCTAGAATAATCCACTCCCTTACCGTCCAGGTAAGATTTTACCGAACTAGGACTGGTACAAACAATGATTACATTCGTTTCCTCCCTGGCGGCTCGTACAATTTCTGCTAGGATAGAAGGGAATTGAGTCCAGGTAATGACTACACCACCCAATTCTTCCCACTCTGCAATGGTTCGAACGGGACCTGGAGGTGGATCACCGGCTTTGCGAAATTGTGTTTTTACCTGTTGGATATAAGCAGGCATAGCCTCCAATTCACCAGGAGCGAAACCTTTAGGTAAAAAAGTCTGAGCATTGAGTCCCATGGAAAATGCAAAAAGGAAAGAGAGCAAAAATAGGAAGGAGAATTTTTTCATGGTTTTGATTTTGGTAAATTGCTAGTACTTGTAGGAAAGGTAGGGGGAATTTTAGGGAAAAATAAATTTTAAAAGGGGAGATTGATTTCGGAGAATACTAAATGACGGGAAGGCTGCAAAAGGGGAGGGGGATTGCTAAATCTAACTAATGAATATCGAATTTCCAATTAGGCACTAGGAGTGTTGAGAAAAAGAAAAAACGGAGGATTAATTCTGGATAGGAATACTGAATAAGGAATTTTTAATTTTGAATAATGATTTTTTTGACGAAAAATCGCGCTTTTATAGGGAGATCAAAGAAGGGCTTAAACTAAATCATAGCATTGACCGCCCCAATCGATATTCGATATCGAATATTTCCTCTTCCATTTTTTTCCTGAACACACTCCTAATTGGCTATTCAATATTTCCTTTTTTATTTTTCTAAACACTTCTGATTCGATATTCAATATTCCAATCTTTCCTTCTACTTCACCACCAAATCAGCAGCACTTTTCAAAGAAGAATTACGAGCCACCACTTTGGTGTCCAATACCTTGACTGCATTCGAATTCAAAGAAAGCGTTCCTTCCAATAATTCCAAAAGCGTCTGGGCAGCCAAACGACCCATCTCCAATCCCGGTTGTTCTACCGAAGACAAAGTCGGTTCTACCAGGGAACAAAATTGCCAATTGCTAAAGCCCATCACTGCAATATCCTCAGGTATTTTAAGCTGCGCTTCTTTGATGGCTTGCATAGCGCCAAGAGCGGCCATATCATTATTGGCAAAGAGAGCATCTGGTGGATTTTTTAAATTTAGCAACTGCTTAGTAGACAAATAGCCACTCTCTTTCGTTCCTTCAACACAATCAATGATGTACTCCTCGTTATAGGGGAGCTGATTTTCTTTTAGGGCGGCGAGATAACCCTCTAGTCGTTGTTTTCCAAGCTCGATGGTCAAAGGACCAGACAAATGAGCGATTCTTTGACAAGGTTGATCAATTAAATGTTGCGTTGCTGCTTTGGCGGCTTGAAAGTCATCTATGGCGACTTTAGGAGCCACAATACCTTCTGGTATCCGATCAAAAAAGACCAGTGGGATATTTCGGCTTTTAATTTCCTGAAAATGAGCAAAATTGGTGGTTTCTCTGGAAGGAGAGGCTAAAATGCCATCTACGCGATGCGCCAAAAGGTTTTTGGTATCGAGTACTTCCTTCTCATAAGACTCATTGGATTGGCAAAAAATCACGGAGTAGCCATTCGCATAAGCTATCTCTTCGATGCCTGATATAATGGTGGAAAAGAAAAAATGGACAATTTCCGGCATAATCACTCCAATCGTCTTCGTACTTTGGTTTTTTAGACCTAAGGCGATTTGGTTGGGCTCATAACGGAGTTGTTTGGCAAGCTTGAGGACCTTCGTTCGGGTAGATTGACTGATTTTAGGGCTATTTTGCAAGGCACGAGAAACCGTCGACGGAGATATTCCCAATTGCTTGGCAATATCCTTGATCGTAATTTGAGTTCCTCTTTTGTGCGTCATATTTAGCCTCTTTTACAGCGTTTCTTCTAAAGGGAAGCCCCAAAATCAAAGGATTCTAGCTTTTTGTTGAAAAACTTCCCATTGGGAATACCAACAAATATACTAATGCAAACGTTTGCATAAAAAATTTCATATCAACATTTACATAAATACCTTCAATTCATTGTATTTACTAAATTATTGCATAATTTCGTGTTCTCATTGATACTTTTTAGCGAACCCATGAAATAGCTCAAAATTAAATCTGAGTAAATTACTTTTTAAAGTATTTCGAAGGAACTTAAGAAGCCAACTAATCACAGAAAATTGGACTAAAAGATTAACTGAATAAATCCAATTATTTTAATATTACATTAACTAAAAATTATTATGAAAAGCTTTAAAAATTTGCTTACACTTTGTGTTGCACTTTCTGCAATGGTCTTTATGACTTCTTGTGGAGAAGATGACGTCGTTATCGATCCAGGTACTGATGGTATCAATGTAGCAGATGGTTTTTACATCGCTGCTTCTGGTGCTGATCCTATTGCTACTGCATCTTTAACTGCTGAACAAGTAGAAGATGATGGTTTCGCTGCTCAAGACAGAACTGGTTTCGTTACTGGTTTTTCTTACTTAGCTGCTGGTGATTACCAAATCGTAGAAATTGCTGATAAAGCAGTTGCTGCTTCTTTTGGAGCAAGCGCTGAAGCCATTGAAGACATGGTTTCTGGTTGTGATAAAAATAACTATACTTTAGTAAAATCAGAAGCAGGAGATGCTAAATTTGCTGTAGCTACTAGTGGTTTATACAAAGTAACTTATGATCCTACTACTAGCGAAGTTGTTCTTTTGGACATCCGCGGTGCAAGTCTTATCGGATCTGCAACTCCAGGTGGCTGGGGAGCAGATAGTGAATTGTCTGGTTCTGTAAATGCAGAAGGTGGAAGCTGGTCTGCTACAGATGTAGAAATGAGAGCAGGAGAGTACAAATTGCGTTTCAACTGTCGTTGGACAATCGATCGTAGAATTGATCCTGCTGCTGGTTTTGGAGCAGACAATGGTTACCAAATGTTTACCAACCTTGGTGGATCTGCTGCTAACTTAGTACCTGGTGGATCAAATATTCCTTTTGCTGTAGAAGATGAAGGTCTTTACACAGCAACAGTTACTTGGACTCCTGCTGATGGACTTTCTTTCACTGCAGAAAAAACAGGTGATGTTGCACCGATCACTTTCAAGCCTGATGAAAACCAATGGGCAATCA
Source organism: uncultured Saprospiraceae bacterium (assembly GCA_938015925.1). Taxonomy (GTDB): domain Bacteria; phylum Bacteroidota; class Bacteroidia; order Chitinophagales; family Saprospiraceae; genus CALLVY01. The sequence continues at coordinate 833 of CALLVY010000462.1, read as the reverse complement.
CTGGTGATGCTACTCCTAACGGATGGCCTAGTACTGATCCTCCTGCAATTGATGACCATGATTTGAACTATGATGGTGTAACTGGAGGAACTTACGCTTGGTCAATTACTATTGACTTGAAAGAAGGTGGATTCAAATTCCGCGCAAATGATGAGTGGAACAAAGTTTTAGGTTATGATGACTTGAAAGAAGGTGCTGATGCTGCTGGATTCGGTGTAAATGCTGATGGAAACATCATCGTTGGTGCTGGACAAGATGGTTCTTACACGATCTCTTTGTTTACTGCTGACGAAGGAGACAGTTACTCTGTTACCTTCATTAAATAAGAGTTTTTTATAAACTCAATACCTGTACTGATAAAAGTGATTAGCATTCGCTGACACTTTTCAATGCTTCTGGAAATGATCGGAGGGTAATAATTGCCCTCCGATCACTCCACAATTTTTCTCCAAATTATTTGTAGTTTTCCCTAGCCAGATGCCTTAATTATGCTGAGAAATATACCTCTTCTGCTCTGTTTTCTCCTACAATGTATTGTCCTTTCTGCCCAAAAAGTAGAAATAGAACCAAGCATTTCTCCTGAGTTTTTTATGGCATCCGAAGAAATTACCATTACCTATGATGTAACCGGGACCCCCATGCAAAATTGGACAGAAGCCTGGGCCTGGATTTGGGTACCTTCTTCTTCCAGCGCCAATGTCACTTCCAATATCAATCCGGCCAATAGCAATAGCGCTTTATCCGATCCTGCGAAATTTACCAAGACAGAGTCTGGTGGTGTTTTTCTATTTACCCTAAAATTGGTGCCCACCGATTTTACCGGTTTAGCCGCA
>CALLVY010000461.1 GCA_938015925.1 uncultured Saprospiraceae bacterium | reverse complement strand
CCAATAAAAAAGCGGCTTACCAGATATCCGGTAAGCCGCTTTTTGTTAAAATCTATTTTGATCTTATGACAACATAGGGACACCATCTACCTGAAAGGGTAAAGCGAAATGATGGTGCATATGATGCATAAATTGAGAAGTCATAAATAAATCTTTAAATTGGTGTTGGCACAAATATAGGGTAAAAGTTTTCTCAAAGTCAAGGATAAGGAGAAATACTTTTTTTAAAACTTTCCTACGGTCTTCTCTTAACACAGGACTAATCTTTAACTCTTGTCGTTTTAAAGACCTCTACGCCATACCTTGCCAAAACCTCTTTCGTTTTTGGATTATTTCTAAGTTGATCAAATACTTGAAGTTGACCAACATGTTGAATTTCGCTCCATGAATATTTCTTATCCTGATACAATTGATCGAGTAAAGCATAAGCCTCGGCCCATTCTTCTTTTCTCACGTGGATAAGAAACTGAATGTTAGGATTAAGAGCTTTGGGAGCGTATAATTCTTCAATGCTTTTAAAGTCTTTTTGTTCAATAAAAATAAAGGTTTCGCGTATTTTGCTTTTTCCGGCGATGCCTTCTTTGGCATTTTTATAATCTCCTTTCGCAAGGTAATAATACCAAAGGTAATTTTGTGGTGGCGGATAATCTGGATATTGACGGAGCAAATCTTGGGAGATCATTCTGGATTCTTCGATATCTCCAAAACCATGAGTAATCAAAGAAGCTAGATATTTATTGGATCGCGAAGTGGGATCGAGTTGTTGGGACCGATCATTGAAGCTTCGGGCCTCTTCTAGTTTTCCTGTTTTTAGCAATAACTCTCCCAACCATTGATTGGCATTGGCATCGGTGGGTTTGAGTTGAATGGCTTTTTGATACATTTCTTCTGCCTTGGTAAAATCCCATTGGTATAGATGGTAATATTCTCCTAAGGCCATATAAGCCTCTGCTGAATTTTGATCGAGACTCAATGCTTTTTGTGCTTGTTCAAAAACAAGCTGGTGTAGTTCCTCCCAAGGCTGGTAATAATTTGCAGCAATGGTCGCATAGACTTGTGCCTGCATTCCAAAACCCAATGCATTTTCAGGATCAATGATTTTCACCTCTTCCAATAAAGAGATGGCATTTTGTAAAGACTCTGGAGTACGTTTGGCAAATTCACCGCGAGCGTCGATGATCAAGGCATAGGCTTCCAACGTATGCGTTGGACTTTTTTCCATTTCCAATTTGGAGGCTGGCAGCAATTTCGTTTTTAGTGCTTCTACGATATCGAAAGCGACTTCATTTTGCAAGGCAAAAATATTTTCCATCGAGTAATCTCGTACCAAACTATTGCCCCAAAGTTGACTTTTTACTTTGGTATCGGTGAGGTGAACCTGAATTCTCATTTGCCCTCCATGAATTTGGATATCGCCTACTAAAAGATGGGTGATGTTTAAGGTTTTGACGACCTCTTCTATAGATTTATTTTCTTTGATCAATGTCTCTGAAGCGGTATAGGTAATTGGATGGAGGTCTTCGAGTCGCGATAATTTATTGAGTATTTCTTGTCCAAAACCTCTGGCCATAATCACTTGAGAAGAATCGCTTCCTGTATTTTTAAAAGGGAGTACGGCGATTCTGGGAATGAGGTCTTCGGTCTCGTTGGCAACACTTTTCTGAGGAAAGAAAATCCAGGCCAATAGAAAAAGAGTGGCACTAAGCAAGGAAGCAATGGCTAGTGTTTTATAATTTTTCTTTTCTTTTTTTTCTTCTAATTTTCCTTGTAGTTTATCCCGATCAGGGATTTGGAGAAAGTCTTCTTGCAAGGCGAATACTTCAATTTCGTTTTCGAGGTTTTTAAAGTTGACTTTACCTAAAGATTCGGATCGAAACGCTGGATGACTCCTGAGTTCATTTTGCACATTGCCAGAAAACAAAACCGAATAGGGAATCGCGATGCTTTCAATCCTGGACGCTACATTGACACTATGCCCAAAGATATTATCGGACTCCAATACGATATCTCCAATATGGATTCCCATGCGCACAGGAATCTGCGGAGTCTTGCCAAATGCCAACTGCATATCTCTGGCACAGGATACCGCTTCCAGGGCACTATTAAAAGTACTTACGCTACCATCTCCATAAATATTGATGACCTTGCCATTGTACTGCTCGTGATTGCGCTCTACTACCTGGTAGTATTTTTGGAGCAATGCTTTTGCAGCCTCTTCATCCTTTTGTACCAAGGCGGTATAGCCTTTGATATCTGTAAAAAGAATGGCGGCGAGTATGCGATTTGATTTTGACAATAGCGTCTGGGGTTTGTACAAGTCTTTAGCAGGTAGCTAAAGCTGAAATAGTTTCTCCAGACAAATATCGGAAATTGGATTGGTAAATGGTAATGTTACTTTATTTGTTCTGCTGCCTAAGGAAAAACAGGGTCGCTTTTTGGAAATGTCTGACTTTGTTTAGGTAGGAATAATGTGGGAGTAAAAATTTAATTACAGCAATAAAATAAAAGGTAGCATTGGCAAAATGGAATAAATTCTGGTAAAAAAAACAGGTCTGTGCAAACCAAAGCACAGACCTGTAAAGTAAAAAGCAGCGTACATAATTATTTCGAAATGACTAGTTTCGATTGATGGATTTGTTTTCCGTTTTCATAAAGAATAGCGAAATACAAACCACTTCCTAGTTCCCTTATAGGAATTACTGAGGAGGATTCTTGAATCTCATTTTTTTGAATCATTCGTCCTTGTACATCATAAAGCAATAGAGAAGTATTGGGACTTGCTTGCGGGACGATTACATTCAGGTAATCAACGGATGAATTGAGGAGCGTAGGATAAATTTGGATCTCTTTATCTAGACTCCATTGCGCTGGTGCATCGTTGCGATCGTTCGCACCTCCATCGCTACTTTCTTCGCCACCACTGCCATCCGTAAAACAATCTCCGCCAACGGTAAAAGTTTGGCTGTATCCTTCCCAACTATCACACTCGGATCGGAGAACTAAACTAACCCTATAACTGTAGCCCGACCAAAACAACCAACTGCTTTCTCCATTTTTATTCCAAATACTCAACAGGTCAATAGGGCTGATGTCACTTACATCTCCTGGTTCCCATCCTGTTGAACGCCAGTTGATACAGTTTTCTCCTCCTGGTTCATTCGTCTGACAGATCATGATCAGATACTCATCTCCACAGCTTGCAAAGGAAGAATTCATCGTACCA
>CALLVY010000460.1 GCA_938015925.1 uncultured Saprospiraceae bacterium | reverse complement strand
GCATTATCAACGGCAAAAGTCGTAGGACTAAATTCTCGAAGATTTTTTTTGATTTGCTCTGTAATGTTAGCCATTAGTTTCTGTTGAGGTGTTTTCTATTTTGATTAATTCATTGGCGGTCAATCCACGTGCTCCTTTGATGATGAGTTTTTCTCCTCCTTTCAAACCTTTCGTAACGATGATTTCTCCTTCGAAAGATTCTCCCGTTTCAATGTATTCTTTTTTAGCCATCGTTCCTTCCTGTCCTTCTTCTACGACAAACACGTAGCTTTTTCCTCCAACTTCTTCCTGAACCATTTCCAAAGGAATCATCACTACATCTTTTTCTGCATAGTCGCTGATGTACATATTGGCCAACAAGTTGGGTTTGAGTAAACCGCCGCTATTCGACAAATTCACTTCTACAGAAAAAGTTCTGTTGGCAGGGTTGATAGAAGTTCCGAGTAAAGAAACGCGACCATTGAGTTCTTTTTCTAAAGCGGGGATGGTGATTCTTACCGTCTGTCCTTTTTTGACAGATCTTAGATAAATTTCAGGGACATCCGCTACCACTTTTACTTTGCTCGTATTGAGAATTTGTACGATGGGCATTCCAGGGCCAGCGAGTTCGCCCGTTTTGAGGAAGACCTTGTCTACTACGCCACTAATTGGTGCATAGACATTGGCTTTAGTCAATTGGAAGCGAACCGATTCGAGACTTTTTTCCAAACGTTCTTTCCCATTCTTCGCTTGTAAAAACTGAATTTCAGATCCGATATTTTGATCCCACAATCGACTTTGACGATCATATACTTCTACGGCCAACTCAAGGCTCTTTTCCAATTCTGCAATTTGTTTGTCAACGGATTCCATATCGACATTGGCCAACAACTGCCCTTTTTTTACATATTGCCCTTCGATCGGAGTGACGCTCAATAAACGACCTCCCGTTTCGCTGGTGGCCATTACGCTATTGTCCGATTGAACAGAGCTTTGGATCTCTACAAAACGTTGAAAATCTTTCCTGGCAATTTCACTGGTGGTGACCAACTTCCTTGATTTCTCAGGCTTAGGTTCCAATACTTCCACTTCCGCCACTAATTTTTCAATATCCGCTTTGATTGCTTTAATCTCTGCTTTTTTAGTTGTGATCATGGCTTTTTTGCCTGCTAGGTCAACTGGCCATTCTCCTGTTGCTGGACTTTGGCAACTGGCGATCACTAAGATCATTGCGAACAGGATTGATAAGTTTTTTACTTTTCTCATTTTGGTTAATTTTTCTTTTCAGTAAAGCGATTGGTATTTATCGAAGCAATCGTTTTGTCCTATTTTATAGCTAATAATTCTAGTTATTTTCCTAAGGCTTTATCCAAACTTATTTTGGCCAGCAACAATTCGTAGGTGGCTTGAATATGATTTTGCTGCGTTTCGAAAAGGCTTTGTTCCGCTTGCACCAGTTCCAAACTGGAACCCACTCCTTCGCGATATTTGATCTGGGTGGTGTCATAAATGCGTTGTGCCAATGCTAGATTTTTTTTCTGATCGTCGAGGCGGCTTTGGGCGCTGGTATAAGAAGTACGCGCATTAGATACTTCAAGACTAATGGCATTTTCCAATGACTTTTGTTGGTTCTCCAAAACAGCCAGATCTAATTTTGCCCGATTGAGTTTTGCTCTTTTTTCGAAACCTCCAAAAATAGGAATATTCGCATTTAGTCCGACGACAAAGGTTGGAATCCAGGTAGGATCTTTAATAAGGTTGTCTCCTTGCGCTGATTGTTGATAATTGGCAAAAGCACCAATGCTCGGTAAGTAGGTAGATTTATTGAGTTCAATATTGAGTTCACTCAATTGCTTGCCCATGCTAAGCACCTGATATTCCGGGCGACTTTGAAAGTTGACAGCATCCACCAATTCTTCGGAAGTAGCCGGAACCAACAATTGGTCAATCTGATCAGAAGCAATAATGGGATCTTCTAAAGGATAGCCCATTTGGAATTTGAGCACATTATAAACCAAGTCCGCCTGACGGTCGATGTTGCCGACCTGAGATTGGAGATTGGCTCGGCTCAATTCTAAACGATCAACGTCGAGTTGTTCTACAAATCCTTCTTTATATAGCGCTTTGGTTTCGGTCAATAATTTATCGACCGTAGTAATATTTTGCTCTAGCGTAGTGCGACTTTGTTGGAGCAAGAGCGCTGGAAGATAAGCTTCAATTACTGCGTTTTTGACTTCTTGTTTTTTGGAAATCAATTCTCGATCGACATATTGGCGATAAGCTTTAGCGGCTCGAAGTCCGACAAAATAACTACCATCAAAAACCATCGAAGAAGCCCCAAGTCCTATGGTGAGGTCATTTCGGGTTCCAAAAGCCAATTTGGCGAATTCTCCTTCTGGAGCAGTAGGATCGAAAAATTGTGCGGGGACCAAGGAAGAAGGAATCTGTATAAAATAATTATAACCAATGGTTCCATTCACCCGAGGCAATCCAAAAGATCGGCGCTCAATGATTTGTTCTTCTGCATCTGCAATATTAATGTGAGAGCTTTTGATAGACAGATTATTGTCCATAGCATAACTGATCGCCTCCTCCAAAGATAAGGCTTTGACATCCTGAGCCTGTAGGTGATAAGATCCCAGGATTACCAAAAGGGTAAAGATTAGTTGTTTCATTAGTGATGTTTTTCCAAAAGTTTTAGTCCTTTGAGAGAGGCGATGCCTCTGATGTGATAAAAAATATATTCCAGGAATAGCGTTTCCCGGTTATACTCCCTCAAGGGGAAGGTACTTTCATCTACGATTACCATTGTTTTGCTCACATAGAGTTTGGCAATGATATCTGGGTCGAGATCCAATCGGTACAATCCTTCTTGCTGACCTCTTTCTATATTTTGCTTGATTTGTCCGTAGATAAATTCTTCATGGAATTTTTCCATTTCTTGCCAGGATTCCCGATAGTATTTTTGTAAATCGTAAACGACACTCGGGTGCATTTCTCGCAATTGTTGCGTCACATGCTTCGAAACTTGTAACATCTCATCAATCGCATCTTTTGAGTTTTGGTGAATTTCTCCAATATCTCGCAATTCGTTTGCAAAATTTTGCTGCATCACCTTATCAATCAAGTCCTTTTTATTCTCTACATACTGGTAAAGCGTTTTTTTTGAAATCCCCAATTCCTTGGAAACATCATCCATGGTGATGCTCTTTATGCCGTATTTCATAAAGAGCGATTCTACCGTTGAAAAAAGCTTTTGTTTATTATCCATTAATTATTATTTGCTATTTTGTAAAGTCTCGAAGCTTTGACTAAATTCGCCGCAAAGGTAAATGAAAAAAACACAGGAAACTATTTTTAGTTCGAAAGTTTTCCTAGTTTTCTACATACTGCTTCCGTATCCCCATTAAAGGCAGGTTTTAGGAAGATAAAAGGGACATTTCTACAAAGAATTGTGCTTATCTTTAGGTATCAAAAAAATAGTGGATCAAATCAGGAAAGATGGAAAAAAGTTACAAGGTTTTAGGGCTCATGTCGGGTAGTTCATTGGATGGACTGGATCTTGCCTTTTGCAAATACGATCTTAGTCAGGGACTCGAAGACATCAAATGGGAGATCATCGCCGCAGATACCCTTCCCTATTCTGAAACCTGGATTAATCGCCTCCGTTTTTTGCCTCAGCAAGATGCTCTTACTTTTGCCAAAACCAATGCTTACTTCGGGCATTACCTAGCAGAATTATCTCAGCAGTTTTTATACAAACATCAACTTCAACCTGATTTCATTTCTTCTCACGGGCATACGATTTTTCATTATCCCGACAAAAGGATCAGCATCCAAATTGGAGATGGTGCGGCCATGGCTGCCCTTACCGGTTTACCCGTGATCACCGATTTCCGAACCCACGATATTGCCATCAATGGAGAGGGAACGCCAATTGCGCCTGCTGCTGATCGCTATTTATTCAAAGGCTTTGATTTCTACCTCAACCTCGGAGGAATAGCCAATATCAGCGCAGAAGTCAATCAACAATACCTCGCCTTCGATATTGGCCCTGCCAATCAGGTTTTAAATGTCTTGGCCAATGGCCTCGATATGGATTATGATGCAGAAGGAGCACAAGCGCGACAAGGAACTTTGCAAAAGGATCTTTTAGGGGAAATTGATCAAATCGACTTCTTTGCTCAGGACTATCCCAAATCTTTAGATAATAATTGGATTCGACAAAACGTCATTCCCACTTACTTAAATCATCCCTCCTCTTTGCAGGATCGTTTATCCACCGCTACCGAACAATTGGCCGCTCAAATAGGCAAAGCCATTACTCACATTCAAGAAAAGGAAAATTGGAAAAAAGCTAACAGCAAAATGTACATTACTGGCGGCGGTGCTTTCAATACCTATTTATTGGAACGAATCGACCATTATTGCCAACCTTTGGATGTTCAGATTGTTGTTCCTACTGAAAAGGTGGTACAATTTAAAGAAGCCATTTTGATGGGATTGATGGGGGTTTTGAGAATGGAACAGGTTCCCAATTGTTTTGCTTCGGTGACTGGAGCGAAGCGGAATACGGTTGGGGGAGCGGTTTATTATGGTTGATTTTTTTTGACTATTGAATTTTATTTTGGAGTGTTTGGAAAAGGAATATTGAATACTGAATGACCAAATATTGAATATTGAATTGGACGAAATATTGGTGATTCTTTTTTAGGTGAGTATTAATGATCTTATAATTTACATTGTGAAAGAAAAGAAAATATTTGTTACTGGAGGTACTGGATTTTTGGGATCTTATCTTTTGCGGTATTTGGTACAGCAAGGAGAGCAAAATATCCGAGCCTTGCGACGTAAGGAAAGTTCGATGGCTTTGGTCGCAGACATTGTAGATAAGATCGAATGGGTAGAAGGAGATTTGCTGGATGGTCCTTTGCTGGAAGATCTTTTAGTAGACGTTGATCAAGTTTATCATTGTGCGGGGCTGGTCACTTATCATCCCCAGAAAGCCAAAGAATTAATCGCTGTAAACGAAACAGGGACTTCCAATTTAGTCAATGCGCTTTTGTATCATGGTGGAATTCGATTATTGCATGTGAGTTCGATTGCTGCTATTGGAAAAAAAGTAAAAGAGCCTCGCGTTAGTGAAAAAAACAAATGGGTCAAATCTCCTTTGACGGGCAATTATGCCATTAGTAAATTCTTGGGAGAACAACAGGTTTGGCGAGGCATTGCAGAAGGGCTGGACGCGGTGATCATCAATCCTTCCATCATCATGGGCAGTGGATTTTGGGATCAGGGGACCGCTCGATTTTTTCCCAGGATACAAGAAGGACAATATTTCTATCCACTGGGAACGACTGGTTTTGTAGACGTTCGAGATGTTGCCAAGATGAGCATACAATTGATGGAAAGTGAAATACAGGCAGAGCGTTTTATTGCCAATGCTTCAGATTTATCTTATAAAAAATTCTTTGACCTCCTGGCTCAGTTTTTATCTGCTCCTCCACCCAAACAAGCGGCTGGCCCCTTCCTAAGCGGCATCGCCTGGCGATTCGAATGGCTTCGCACCAAACTAACTGGAAGCAATCCTTTTCTCACGAAAGAAACCGCTTTACTTTCTGGCCTTTCTTTCACCTATGACAATACGAAGTCTATCCAATCGCTCAACTATTCCTACCTGCCCATCGAAGAAACATTGGCAGCAACCGCAAGACAATTTTTAAAATCAGAAAAAGACCAGGCACAAGTTCTTCCACTCGTTTGAAAAAAATCACATGGCTAAAAAATTGACACATATTGACGACGCTGGCAACCCTGGAATGGTGGATGTTTCTGATAAAAAAACGACCGCCAGAGTAGCTAGTGCGCAAGCCGTCATCTACCTCGGTAAAGAAATTATGCAGGAGCTTTCTGGCAATCAGTTCTCCACAAAAAAAGGCTCTGTTTTCCACACCGCCATCATCGCTGCTACGATGGCCGTCAAAAAAACCGATGCGATTATTCCGCTTTGCCACAACATTCCCATTAGTTCTTGCAAGACCGATATCCAACAGCAAGACGAAGAACATTTATACATCACCTGTACCGTAAAAACCACGGGACAAACGGGGATCGAAATGGAAGCCTTACATGGCGCTAGTGTAGCCGCCCTCACTATCTATGACATGTGTAAAGCAATGTCTCAAGAGATGGTGATCAAAGATATTATGTTGATCAAAAAAACTGGAGGAAAAAATGATTACCAAAGGAAAACATCATAAACATCCCAAGATTGTCAAAGCCAATCTCGGTCTGCATGCCCGGCAGGAGTGGGCGATCTATGGAACGACTTGCGGTCAGATTGAACCCTTGGCGGAGCAGATCATTGCCCAGCTTCAAGATAAATTTCAGATGGCCTGGGTGGATGCCGATCATCAAGATAAGACCGCTGACTTTACTATTGCTAAAGCAGAAAAACGCATCAAATATTTTGGCGCAAATACGCTGAATAGCTACGACCAAAAAAGTTTACTCCATCCAATGGATGTCGCTTTGGTCAATGGCAACCACTACCCTGCTGCCCGACAAATTGTGATCATTGATCCTGCCAAAGAAAGTTCTTTGCTCAAACGAAAAGAGCAGTTGACCCAAATCGACGCCATTTTATTAATAGACCAATCGCAATCTATTTTTCCTTTTATCCAAGAATTGATTGACGAATATCCAGCGCCTGTACCTGTTTATTATTTGGCAGAAACTGAGCCTTTGATCGCGCAATTGACTCAAGCGCTTCAGGAAAAACAGCCTCCAGTAAAAGCCTTGGTACTCGCTGGTGGCGCTAGTATGCGCATGGGAACAGATAAAAGTCAGTTGGTTTATTTTGACGAACCACACGAGCAGCACTTGGCAAAAATGCTCGCTTCTTTGGGTTTAGAAACTTACATTTCTAAGAAAGATACGACCGCAAAAGAACTGTATGGCTTTCCGGTTTTGGCAGATCGTTTGCTGGGGCTGGGGCCCTTTGGCGCTATTTGTTCGGCTTTTCTTTTTGATCCGAATGCGGCTTGGTTGGTGATTGCTTGTGATATGCCTTTTATGGATGAGGAGACTTTGAAAAATTTGTTGTCGAATCGTTCTCCGGGACATTTTGCGACGGCGATCAAGGCAGCCAGTAAGGAATTTCCAGAACCATTGGTTACCATTTATGAACCCAAAGCTTATCCGCGACTATTGGCTATGCTGAGTCAAGGAGTGACTTGTCCTCGAAAGTTTTTAATCAACTCTCATGTTGAATTGTTAGAGCTCACAGAGGAGCGGCCGCTGAGCAATGTGAATACTCGAGAAGAATTTGAGGAAATAAAAAAAGGAATAGAAAAGCGGAGTTGATCTTTTACAAGCAACTCCGTTCTTTTCATTTGTATAATTATTATTGCACCAGTATTTTTTGAACGACTTGTCTTTCGTTACTATTGATCATCACGATGATAAATCCCAGGAACAAGAGGTTGTAAATTTATTGCTCTTATTCTTCCTTGATTAGGAATAGGTATCAATTATATATGGGGGAAAATCAGAAAAAGGTAATAGTAAAATCAGAAAACTTTATAGGAGTCTAGACTTCACTGTTTTTATCCAGGCCGGAATTACCTTTCAACAAAGGTGTTTCTCTTGCAAGTTTAGCATAAAAAATAGGTAGTCAATTTTTCATCGACTACCTATTCCAGCTTATCAAAAGTTTTAATTATCGTGGAAACATCTTTACTCCTTTTATTCGTTACGCTTATCTCCTCTTCCAAAAAATCCACCTATCTTTTTCTTCATCACCGAACCCATCATAGACCCGGCATTCATGGTATTATCGACCGTTCGTCCTTTTAGTTTGTCTTTAAAATTATTGATAAACTCATTCAATACATGTTCGGTCACTTCATCGATCAACAATGATCCAAATTGTGCCAATACTCCTATAACGGAAACTTCTTTGGTAATTGTAACTTCTGTACCGCCATCTTTTTCAATCAAATGGGCATCCATCTTCACCTCCGCGCTTCCTTTTCCTTTGGAATCAGAACCCTTTCCTGACAATACCATTTTGTAATGCTCCTGATCCATTTCTATAAAAGTTACGAAGCCATCATACTCTGCTTTGATAGGACCAAACTTCAACAGCACTTCTCCTTTGTAATTTTTATCATCAATTTTTTCTACCAATTTTGCACCAGGCAAGCAAGTCACTATCTCTTCAGGAGTTGTTAACTGCCCCCAAACTTTAGAGATGGGATCTTTTACTTGAAATACTTTGGTTATCCTTGCCTTCATCATTTTTAATCTTGAAATTCTTGTAGAGGTGAAGTTGTATTCAATAATTAATATTCGTGGCAATCGTTGTTATTTTGGCTAAATTAGAAGACAGGCAGTTCCAGTTTTCTCCATCATTCGGAGACCAATAGAGGTTGCCATTATTCGTACCGAAAATCATTATTTTTCCGACTCGCAAAAAAGCCTGTCTCAGTACGATATCAAAAACTTGTTTCTTCGGAAGCCCTTCACTTTTGCTTTCCCAGGAATGCCCTTTATCATTCGTTTCGAAAACGCGCAATTGCAAATCTGCGGCAACTCTGACTTCATCGCTTTGTGCGGGAATAACAAATGCTCGATCTGGATTTTCGTGATCAATAGCTAAGGCAAATCCATAATCGGGAACGCTGTTTTTTGCCGTGATGTCTTTCCAATTATTGCCTCCATCTTCGCTTCTAAATATTCCCGAATGATTTTGTTGCCATAAGATATCTGGATTTTTATTACAGGCCAATAGAAGGTGTGGATCATGTCCGACTTCCACTGCTGGATTGGGCAAATAAGCCGCTCGTAATCCTTTGTTTTTCGGATGCCAGGACCGGCCTTTGTCTAGGGTTTCAAAAACGCCTGCGGAGCTAATGGCGATATAGAGGTGATCACTATTTCTTGGATCAACAACGATAGAATGAATAAATGGAAAATCTCTTCCTGCGCCAAACCATTGATTTTCATTTTGCCGACTGGGATGATCCCAAAGGCTTCTCACTAAATCAAATTTTTAGCCATCTTCACTATAAAAGAGAGCACCTGGTTCTGTACCCAACCATAGGCCTTCGCCCTGATCTGGATTGGCCTGTTGCATTACCCAAATCTTTTTCAACTTGGCTTTTTGTCCTGGATAATATTCTTCGCCTTGCAGACTAGGCCGCTTCTTTTCTTCCCAAGTCTTACCTTGATCTTTTGAACAATGCAATTTCTCGCCCCAATGCCGATGAGACAAACCTACCCACCAATTGCCATTGCGACTATCTACAAAAAGCATTGATACCGGAAGCCCCAAAAAAAGCGTCTCCTCGATCTCCCATTGCGCTCCTTGCTCTTGCAAAACAACCAAGCCTTTGGACGTTCCGACCAATATTTTCTTCTCCATCATTAACCTCCGGATAAAGCTTGATAAATTAATATTTCATCCTGATCACTCACTAAATCTGATAAAGTTTCTTTGTCCTTTATCAATTCTTCTTTTACAAAAATATTGACATGTTTTCGCAAACTGCCATCTTCTTCGAGGATATAATCAAGAATACCTGGATACTTTTGGTTGATGGTTTTCAATACGACTGCAACACTTCCCCCTTCAACGGTTTCCTCTTGCAGGTTTGGATAAAACCTTTTTAACGCCGCTGTAAATCTCACCTTAGCCATAAGACAATGAATCGTTTGATTTTTTAATTTTAGTACTCCTAAAAATTTATTGAGATACTTCTTGAAGAAATACCTTACATTAGCGTAGAGCACAAGCTAATATGTAAAGTAAATAATTGCTCGTAAAAAAACGACTATGAAAGAATTTTTATCTGTTATAAAGTCCTGGACAAAACAAAATAAAAAATTTGCTATCGCTCGCGTCACAAAAACCTGGGGTTCCTCCCCGCGTCCGGTGGGATCTACGATGCTTATTTCGGAAGACGAGGAAATGGCGGGCTCTGTGAGTGGCGGCTGTGTGGAAGCATCGGTCGTCAAAAAAGCTAGAGAACTATTTAAGAGTGGCAATTCCGAACAATTGGCTTTTGGCGTTAGTGATGAAGATGCCTGGGCTGTGGGATTGAGTTGTGGTGGTAAAATGGAAGTTTTTTTACAAGTTTTTTTCCCATTCAATGGAAAGGTCGAGGAAAAAGCAATTTGGGAAACATTGGAAACTTGTTTTGTGGATAATAAATCAGCGACCTTGATCACTCGGCTGGAGAACGGAGCGGAGCACAATACCCTATTGTTAACAGACGGCCAATGCATGGGTAGCGAAGTTTCACCAGCGCTAGTGGAACAAGCTCAAGTCGCATATCAGCAGAGAAAAAATACCATTATTGAACAAGCTTCCGGAGAACGCTGGTTTATCCAGATTTTCCCAAGACAGAGCCAAATGCTGATTATCGGAGCAGCGCATATCACCGCAGATTTGATTCACTTGGCCAAGTTTTATGATTTCGAAGTCATCGTCATTGATCCACGCGGTACTTTTGCCCACAAAACGCATTTTACCACTCCACCAGATCAGCTCATCGAAAAATATCCTTCGGAGGTTTTAGAACAGTTTGATTTGGATCCTTACACTTATGCTGTCGTTCTTTCTCATGATCCTAAGATCGACGATAATGCATTGCAAGTTTTACTCCCTTCTAATGTCGCTTATATCGGTGCGCTGGGCAGCAACAAGAATCAAGCCAAACGCATTGCCCGATTGAGTGAACAAGGTTTTTCTGAAACAGAACTTGCAAAAATCCATGGACCGATTGGCATGAATATTTCGGCAAAAACTCCGAGAGAAATTGCCTTGAGTATAATGGGAGAAATTATTGGTGTGAAGAATAAATATGGCCGCTAAGGGCTTTCTGAAAAACTGGGTTTAATTCCTTTGGAACATTATTTCCTGCGATCAAGGATGCGCAGCGACCCAAACTTCCCCGTCTTCAAAAAATTCTTTTTTCCAAATCGGAACGGTTTCTTTGAGGGTATCAATTGCATATTCACAAGCTTCGAAAGCGGCTTTTCGGTGAGGGGTGGAAACGGCGATGGTTACCGCCACTTCGCCAATGTCTAAAACCCCAACTCGGTGATGAAAAGAAACCGCCAGAGCATTCCATTTTTCCATAACCTGTTCTGCAATCTTTCGCATCTCTTTGATGGCCATTGGTTGGTAGGATTCGAATTCGAGTTTTAAAACTTTTTTCCCTTTTGTTTGAGCACGCACGGTTCCCACAAAAACCACATTCCCTCCTGCTTCTGCATGATTGACAAAATCAATGCAGGCTTCATTATCAATGGGCGTATCTAATATTTGAATATCGATCAAGGTGTTTTTTATTTTTTTGATGGTAAAAGAAACTTGTTTAGCTGGGGCGCAGCTATCCCCGCCATCCATCAACCACCACTCACTGGGGGAATTACAATCACTTCGTCATTTTCTCCTAAAGAGAAATCATCCGTCTGGTATTCTTCATTTACGGCGAAAGAGATTTTTTGCAATTTCTTAAAATCTGGATATTCCTGGCAAAGATGGTCTTTGAGCTCCCCGATAGTACTTACGTTGGTAATTTCCAAGGCGAGGCTATTGGTTTTTAAGATGTCTTTGGCGATGCCGAAGGCTGTTATTTTTATTTTCATTTTTAAGATTTTCGGTGGGCGGTATGAGATAGGCGGCATTCGAAAGCCGTAAATCCTAAACCGCAAAATCACTTCGAAAGATAATCATTAATCGCCTTCCAACCTAGGATGGCACAATCCTTCCGTGCAGGAAATTCATCTACCGCAGCAAAAGCTTCGATTTCTTGATCGGAAATAGCTTCTCGATTTTCTCCTTCAATAAAACCTAAGAAACCAGCGCAAAGACTTTGAGCCTCCAAGCGTGTTTTTCCTTCTAGTTTTTGAGTAAGGATAGACGCGGATGCTTTTGAAATAGCACAACCAAATCCATGAAAGTGAGCCGCAGTAATTCGTCCATTTTCTTCTTGTAAAAAAAACTGAAAGCGATCTCCGCACAATGGATTATTGGCTTCGATCATTCCTTCCTCGTTTTCCATTTTTTGAAAATGAAAAGGCTTGGCATTATGCATTAAAATCACTTCCTTATATAAATTTTTTAAACGTGGATTCATTCCCAAAATTTTTTAATCGCCTTTAAGGCTTCCAACATCTGGTCAATTTCTGCCGTCGAATTATAAATAGAAAAAGAAGCACGAGTAGTTGCAGCCAGCCCCATCGACTCTAAAAGCGGTTGGGTACAATGATGCCCCGCGCGGACGGCGATGCCCTCTTCGCCAAGAAATTGTGCCAGATCGTGTGGATGCACTTGATCCATGGTAAAAGATACGATTCCTCCATAGTCTTTGGGCTGCCCAACCAAATGTAATCCATCAATCGAAGCAAAGGCCTCCTTTGCATAAGCCGCCAGAGACTTTAAATGTTTAGCACATTGAACTTGATCTAGTTTTTCACAAAAAGAAATAGCAGCTCCCAGACCAATTACCCCTGCTACATTTGGAGTGCCTGCTTCTTGGTTTTTAGGAAAGTCTAAAAATTCAGTTTTGGAAAATTGTACTCTTTTGATCATCCCGCCGCCAAAGTGAATGGGTTTTATCTGATCTTGATATCGAGGGCGGACATATAGAACGCCTACTCCAAATGGGCCAAACATTTTATGCGCTGAAAAGGTATAAAAATCAGCGCCCAATGTTCTGACATTTAATGGATACAAACCGGTACTTTGCGCCCCATCCACCAACACAGGAACGCCTTTTCGATGCGCCAGATCAATCATCTCTGCTACTGGATTGAGGGTGCCTATGCTATTAGAAATCGAGGTGATTGCCAATAATCGACTTCGCCGATCCAATTTTTTTAACAGCTCATTTAAATCGACATTGCCTTGTGCATCTACCGAGATAACTCGGAGTTCTGCTTTCTTTTCTTCTGCCAGCATTTGCCAGGGAATCAGATTTGCATGATGCGCCAGAGCACTGATGATGATATTATCTCCTTCTTCCAATTGCTTTTTTAAATAACCAGATGCTACCCGATTGATCGAATCGGTAGTCCCTGAAGTAAAGGCGACATCCTTGCTATTCGCTGCTCCGATGAAATTTGCCACCTGCGCGCGTACGCGCTCATAGGCCTGACTTGCCCTAGCCGAAAGCGGATAAACGCCCCGATGGATATTGGCATTCTCCTCTTTGTAAAATTTTTCGATGGCTTCAATGACCACTTGCGGACGCTGGGTGGTAGCTGCATTATCGAAGTAGAGCAGACCTGGATGATGGGTAAAAATTGGAAAGTGAGATTTTATGTTTTGCGGTAGAGTCATAATATTTGGGGAATGTAGGATAATTTTCCCTAAATTGGAAGGTAAATTTAAATAAAGAGAAATACATTAAACAAACATGTTATACGATAATCACGGCAGAAAAATAAACTACCTGAGGCTTGCGGTCACAGATCGTTGCAACTTAAGGTGTTTTTATTGCATGCCCGAAGAAGGGATCAAATTTCTCAAGCGTCAGGAACTCCTGACTTATGAGGAGATGGAACGGATTGTACGCGTTTTTGCAGGCTTGGGGATCAATAAGGTTCGGATCACCGGAGGAGAACCTTTTGTCAGAAAAGGCTTGATGGGTTTTCTTTGGAAATTGCAGAAGATTGAAGGTATTGATAATTTACACCTCACGACCAACGGAACGGTCAATACAGATACCATTGCAGAATTAAAAGATTTAGGGATTAAATCCGTTAACCTTAGTTTGGACAGCCTTGATCCGAAACGTTTTTTTGACATTACCCGCAGAGATTGTTTTGAGCAGGTAATGGCTACTTTTGAGCAATTGCTCAAACACGAGATTCCGACCAAGATCAATATGGTGGTCATGAATCAGCAAAATACGGAAGACATTCTCCCCATGATCGAGCTCACCAAAGACAAAAATGTCAGTGTGCGTTTTCTGGAAGAGATGCCTTTTAATGGTGCGGGTGCTCGTCCGCAAGAAGAACTTTGGAATCAGGCGATGATTTATAATTATCTGGAAGCCAATTATCCGAATTTAGAAAAACTCCCTGATCCTCCACATTCCACTTCAAAGAATTATAAAATTCCAGGCTACCGTGGTTCCTTTGGGATCATTGCTTCTTATAGTCGGCTTTTTTGTGGCACTTGCAATCGCATTCGCCTGACGCCTACGGGCGTTTTAAAAACCTGCCTATACGATGGTGGCGTATTCAATATCAAAGACCTGCTCCGCGCCGGAGCCACCGATGCTCAACTTACCACAGCTTTACTCGAAGCGCTTGGCAATCGCGCTAAAGATGGTTTTGAAGCAGAAGGAAAAAGAGACAATAATATTTCAGAATCAATGGCAAGTATCGGCGGATGATAACAGTAGAAGAAGCCCTGCAAATTGTAAATGCACATCAAGTAGATTTTGGTACGGAAAAAATTCCCTTGCACCAATCAGTCGGTCGAGTGCTCCGCGAAGATCTTTATGCAGATCGAGATTTCCCTCCTTATAATCGGGTAACGATGGATGGCATTTGCATTCAAAATGCTGCTTTCCAGGATGGACGCCGGCAATTTAAAATCGAAGGTATCGCTGCAGCGGGTTCGCCGCAAGTGCGGCTTAGCGAAGCAGCTCACTGTCTCGAGGTCATGACAGGTTCCATTTTGCCTTTAGATGCAGATATCGTGATTCGCTATGAAGACGTGACCATTGCGGATGGATATGCTACCGTAAATTTAGAAGCCATTCGCTTTCGCCAAAACATCCATGAAAAAGGCGAAGATCGAAAACAAGGAACTTTGGTGATTCGAAAAGGCAGAGCGATTTCTCCTGCTGAAATTGGGGTCGCTGCGACGATAGGGAAAGCAGAAATCCTAGTGAGTCGTTTGCCCAAAGCTTTGATTATTTCTACGGGCGACGAACTCGTAGATGTCCATGAAAACCCGGAGGCGCATCAAATTCGCAGATCCAATGTCTATCGCCTGCAAACCACTTTAAATCATTTTGGAATCAAAGCGCATACGGCTCACCTCGACGACGATCTCGAAGCGATCAAAAATGCTTTGACCGATTTTGTTGATCAGTTTGAAGTGATTATTCTGAGTGGTGGTGTTTCGAAAGGCAAGTTTGATTTTCTCCCGGAAGCTTTGGCTGCGATTGGAGTAGAAAAACTTTTCCATAAAATAAAACAACGCCCAGGTAAGCCTTTTTGGTTTGGACAACATCCGAAAGGAACGGTTGTTTTTGCTTTACCGGGCAATCCTGTTTCTTCTTTTATGTGTACTCATGCTTATTTTATGCCTTGGCTCCAAGGCAGTTTGTCGATTGAAGCACAGCCTTTTCCACTGGCTTGTTTGGAAGAGGATATTTCCTTTAAACCGGACTTGACTTATTTTGCTCAGGTAAAACTGCGTTATAGTGCGGAAGGGAAATTGATGGCCAAAGCGATCCATGGCAATGGCTCTGGCGACTTGGCGAATCTGGTGGATAATGATGCTTTTATTCAATTGCCCCGTGGGCGGGATTTGTATGAGAAGGGAGAGGTTTTTCCGGTGATTTTGTATC
This sequence comes from uncultured Saprospiraceae bacterium, assembly GCA_938015925.1. Lineage (GTDB taxonomy): Bacteria > Bacteroidota > Bacteroidia > Chitinophagales > Saprospiraceae > CALLVY01. Next base: position 14,537 of record CALLVY010000460.1, on the reverse strand, counting down.
GGTAGTTGGAGATAAAACAACTGACTTACAATTTGTTTCTTCTTTTATTTTAACTCCTGAATTTTAATATTGAAGTGGTTTAAAAACTATTCAATCGACTGCAAAATCCTTAAACAACTTCATTCTCAATCTTAATGCGGTGCAATTCCTTATTATAATTTTCACAAAAAAATTATTACAAAACCTTGCACCTAATATTATTGACCTTGCCTTAATAATTTCCTATTATCAGTCTAGAGAAGCGATAGCATCAATTGCATATTGAGCAGAATTAAATTGATTTTTGTAGTGTTCTATATTTATTAATTCAATACTATTCTCTTCTGTTTTCTTATTTATTAATTCTTTTGTTTTCTTTATTAAGTCAGAATATAGGAGTATATCTTTCTTTGCTGTTTCTTTTATATAATCACTGTATACACTACATTTTAAATTTGATTTTTCTTTTACCTTATTCTGAATACAAAGAATTTTATAGGCATCAGTCATTATATCAAGATCCACTCCTTTATGGGTAACTAAGTAGTCCATATAATAGGTAATAGCTTGTTCGGTATCGCCAGAATAGACCGGAGCTTTAAATAAATATTTCTTCAACATCCTGTAGCTTATCTCTTGGATATCAATGGTGAAATAGATTTCTTTTTCTTTATTCTCGAAGGAATTAAGTTCAACTTCTACTAACTCATGCAGGTTTTTCCATTTTTCAGGAGTTGGATTTGTTTTCATTAATTTTAAAAACTTGAATATTAATCCCTTAGGAGAATTATCCGTATTGAATGAATTCTTTAGAGTATATCCTTTTCTAAAACCTGATTCCTCACTTTTATAAATCAGCTCTATATCTTTCAGAACATTTTGGTTCCTATCATTTGGCTGAACCACAATGCCGCCTATATCTTTTGAACAAGATGGCATAAGAAAGACTACAACTAAAAGAAGTACAACGATAGTACAGTTACGGGTAAGAGCTGAAATTATTTTTTTCATCGTAGAATTATTTACATTACTAATCTTATTCAAAGCTAGTTGATGATTTACTGTAATGACAAACCAAAATAACATTGGTTAATATATATTAAAGCTATTCATTTTACACTAAGTTAAGACCTCTTAAATTTTTCATTGAGACTTTATTTCAGCGTAAAGTTAATGACTAAGTAAACGCTTCTATCTAATTGGACTACTAAGAAAGCGTTGTATAGATAACTTGCTATTTGATTTCTGATTTTTATTTTTTATTGCCTCGAACACCACTCCTCCTACAAGCTCCAATCCTGGCAAGAGGCTTGATCTTTTATACATTAATTACGAACATTTTTTTTACTTCAAAAAATTCGATTAAATATAACATTACATTATCTTGTATAATACATTACATTAAGATAGCGTATAATTATCTTAAAAAAAAGATTAATGAGTCCTTCTCTATAACTTTAACACTAACAAAAATCATTAGTTCCTCTTCATGAATTATACAAAATTCAATATTTAAACTCAAGATCAAGATAATGTAATTTTATTAATAATATTCAAGAATACAAAATATCTGTACTTGTCTAAATTTTCAACAAGTCAATTTCTGCGGATGAATCAATACTACAATCACAATAATTGACAACATCCCCAAGTATTGAATTTAATCATTCGTATTTCTGAATCAGCTGAAAATTCATCTGATAGCATAGATTCACTCCTGCCATCTTTATAATGGTGAATTGCATACCAATCACCAGATATACAATCGCCATCATCATCATTGTAATAAGCCTCTATTCTTTCTACTTCGCCTTCATCAAAATAAATCTCACACTGGAATTCATACATCCCTGGCTGGTCACCACCCGTTGTTGGTGCAACTGGATAACCATTAGATGAGAAGATGAAAATGGCAAAGAAGAAAAACAAAAGTTGGTGTAAGTTTCCTATGTGCATAATCAAATTTTTAGAATTCATCAATTATAATCAATTGAATCTCCTTTAAATTACATTAATATCAACAGGGTGCAAACTTTTTTCAACTATTTAACATTATTTACTTCTCATTAAGTACCGATTAAATCAATTTTCATTCCATTCTACTCTATTTTGATGATTCTATTCTTCCAAAACCTCCTTATAGAAGGGATTTAGGGCAAATAGATAATTCAAAACCTTACACTGCTTTTTCTATTTTCTTTTGTTTGCGGCCGGCAACCGCGGGGTGCCATTGCTATTGATTTGGCTTAGTTGGTGAGGGCCTCGCCGAGGAGGGTGATCTTGGTGAGACAACAAAAATTTGTTGTTTTTCCCATGCAGAGAGAGCGGTTTTCCGGTGATTTCGTATCGACAGTTGGGTTAAAAAAACAATAAACTTTCAATTTTCTTATCTTTTCTTTACCTTAGCATTGCTCTCCTTCACTAAAGACATCTTTTATTGGCTCCCTCCTCTAATAATTGATACTTCCTTTTTTACCTTTTAAAAAACAACAAAATGATCGTAAGAAGCTTATGTTATGTATTGATTTTTTTCCTGATCGTCTCCTGTAATAAAGAGGATGATAGCAGCATCGGAAAATGTGGTAGTGTCGTGTGTTTAAATGGTGCTACTTGCGTAGACAAAACTTGTCTTTGTCCCACAGGTTTTTCTGGTATTACTTGTGAAACGGTAGACACTCCTGTAAGTATTATTGTAAGAACAGTCGGTCTCACTAATTTCCCACAAAAGGATTCTAACAATGAAAACTGGGACCCAGACGGTCTCCCGGATATATTTTTCCAAATCTATAAAGAGTTCGAGCCGATATACACAGAAATTCAAACTCATGACAATGCGATGCATACGGAAAATTACAACTTCATACCGAATCAACTTGCGATCACCGAAGTGACTACGCCCCATCGAATCGTATTGCTTGACTTTGACTTTTCGACACATGACATTCTAGGAGAAATAGTCTTTACTCCCTTCGATGGAAAAAGTCTCCCTGAAGAAATTCTTCTAGGTGCTGGAGAGGACGTAACTTTTAGACTTACGGTAGACTACAATTTTTAAACGCTCTCCTCCCCTCTTCGACCAAAGTTTTGGAGTACCAAAACTTTGGTCGAATCTTTTATTCTCCAATTTTAGTCCCCCGATTCTCCTTCATAATTCTCCCGCGTATCCACATCAAAAAAATAAGCGCCCTCCTCCGTTTCCCATTCCACCAAGTCGCTTAAATTTCCCAAAATTACTTGTCGACATCCGTCTTCCTCTTCTGCTTCTAAAATTGCCGTTTGATATTTCCCCGCAAAACATACTGGATGCCCAGGTTGACCTTTCTGAAAAGGTCGCAGTATTTTTGCCTTTTTTTCCAACAATAAATTTCTAAAATCATCTATCAGTTTTTGATAATGAGCCGTTGATATTTTTGGCATATCGCCTAGGCAAATGAGAAAACCGTCTACCTCCGTCGATAAGTTTTTTACACCTGCCTGGATACTAGAACTTTGTCCTTTTGCATAATCGGGATTAAAGCAAATAGATACATCAAAACCTTCCACTGCTTTCTCCACCTCCTCTCGTTCGTGTCCGGTAACTAGGGTGATGCCATTGATATCGGTCTGGCTTAATTGCGTGAGGACTTCGCCGAGCAGGGTGTGCTCTTGGTAGGGCAATAAGAGTTTGTTGTCTTTTCCCATGCGACGGGAGAGGCCGGCGGCTAGGAGAATGGCGTGGATGTTTATTTTTTTATTCATTTAGCGCTTGATGTATTCTTCTTTTACTTGGATTCTTTCTCTTGGCATGTTAAAGCCTTACCAGGCTTAGTCTTACGTTTTTTGTCTTGCTACAAAAAATCAAAGCTGTATATCCTTTTATTGAAATTGAAATAGTCTCCATCAAAAAACTAATCCTTTGATCTTTCTCCATTGAATACAACAAGCCCGAATCAAGATAGATAAGTTGTTTAAAAGCACCAAATGGAACTTCTCGCCCTAAGCCAAAGCCAAATAATATCATTTGTCACAACACAAACAAACCAAACTATAATTCTACACAAAACACATAAAGACAAATATTAAGTCGACTTTACGGTAAATATTCTTTGTTTATTCGGTTTTATTCCCTAATTTCATAACACCCCCTTCATTTATCCACGAATAGAAGGGAAAACCCATCGAATTTTATTTTCTAACCAGAGAAGGAACACCTTAAAATTCAAACCTTAAAATGGATAAAATCATAATACGGACTTAAGATTTCCAAATTCCCTTGATAAACCACCATCAGCGGAAGCCATGAATTATTATCCTGCTTGTTCGTTCTCAACAAAACTTCATGCGCTTATGACCTACGAAACTAAAAACTTAAGAAACGTCGTGCTCTTGGGACATCCGGGGTCGGGTAAAACATCTTTTGCTGAGGCTATGTTATTCGAAGCCAAGGCCACAACCCGGCGTGGCACCGTTAATGATAAGTCAACCATTTCTGACTTTACTAATATTGAACAAGAACGTGGAAATTCTATTTTCTCCACCTTGATGCATGCAAAGTGGAAAGATTCAAAAATCAACATCATTGATACGCCAGGTTTTGACGACTTTGTAGGAGAGGTAGTTTCTTCTATGAAAGTAGCAGACACCGCAATCATGATGCTCAATGCACGTAGTGGAGTGGAGGTAGGAACCGAATTGATTTGGGAATATGTGGAGCGGTTTAAAACACCGACGATGTTTGTGGTGAATCATTTGGACAATGAAAAAGCAAATTTTGAAATGACCCTTGACCAGGCCAGAGCACGTTTTGGCCCTAAGGTTCTTCCAGTACAATATCCTATAAACGTAGGGGTAGGATTTAATACTATTGTAGACGCATTGCGCATGATCGTCTATAAATTTCCGGATGGAGGTGGTCGGCCAGAAAAAATAGCCATTCCAGATTCTGAAATCGAAAGAGCTCAGGAAATGCACAATGCACTGGTAGAAGCTGCTGCCGAAAATGATGAAACCTTGATGGAAAAATTCTTTGAAGCAGGTAATTTGAATGAACAAGAATTGGCCAAGGGCTTAACCATTGCTTTAGCCAATCAGGAAATTTATCCTTTGTTTATTGCTTCCGCTGATCGCAATATGGGGAGTGGTCGAGTGATGGGTTTTATCAATGACATTTGTCCTTCTCCGGCAGATCGACCTGAAGCTGATTTGCAAAATGGCGAAACGATAGCCTGTGATGCCAATGGCCCTACCGTTCTGTTTATTTACAAAACTCTTTCAGAGCCTCAAGTAGGAAAACTGACTTACTTTAAAGTCTATAGCGGAACGCTGAATACCGGAGATGAATTAGTCAATCAATCCAATAGAAGTTCAGAACGTTTCAATCAGCTTTTTGTAGCGAATGGAAAAATCAGAGAGCAGGTAGAATGTTTAAAAGCAGGAGACATTGGAGTAAGTGTAAAACTCAAAAGTACGCATACCAATAACACCCTTAGCCCTAAAGGTTCTAATTTGGTGATCGAGGAAATTCATTTCCCAGAACCTCGAATCCGCACTGCGGTCAATCCTCCAAGTAAGAATGACATGGAAAAATTGATCAAAGCATTGCACCAAATCGAAGAAGAAGATCCAACATTAGTTCTCGAACAATCTAAAGCTCTGAAGCAAACCATTTTGCATGGACAGGGACAATTGCACCTCGATATCATTAAATATCGGATTGAAAAGGTCAATAATATTTCGATGGATTTTATCCAACCAAAAATATCTTATCGAGAGACCATTACCGCTACAGCAAATGGCAACTATCGCCACAAAAAACAAAGTGGCGGATCGGGTCAATTTGGTGAAGTATATATGCGTATTGAGCCTTGGTATGAAGGACTTGCTGCTCCCTCGGATTTCACGGTTCGAAAAACGGAAACAGAAGAACTCCCTTGGGGAGGAAAACTGGTTTTCAATTGGTGTATTGTAGGTGGCTCGATTGATGCCAAATACTCCAATGCGATAAAAAAAGGGATCATGATGAAAATGGAAGAAGGTCCCTTGACTGGCTCTCATTGTCAAGATATCCAAGTATCCATCTATGATGGAAAAATGCACCCTGTAGACTCCAACGACATGGCTTTTATGCTGGCATCTACCCATGTTTTCAAAACCAACTTTAGCCAAGCGAAACCACAAATATTAGAACCCATCTACGACATGGAAATTTTATGTTCTGGAGATGTAATGGGAGACGTAATGTCTGACTTACAAACCCGACGAGCAGTGATCCAGGGGATGGATGCAGACGGCCATTATCAAAAAATCAAGGCAAAGGTACCACTCGCAGAGTTGTATCAATATTCTTCTACCTTGCGATCTATCACTCAGGGTAAAGCTAAATTCTCTAGAAGCTTAAGCAATTATGCCGCAGTACCTGGAGATATTCAAAAGCGACTGATCCAATCTTATCAAGGAGAAGCTCAAGAAGCCTAGTGAAGGAGGCCTTTGGCCCTCGCACTGAAAAATTTTAGGAGGAGATGAAAATCTCCTCCTTTTTTATTTCCCTTAACTCAACTCCATTCCATGCCATAAAAACTTGAGGTCGTTAAAAATCTTCTAAAAACATTTTTGCCAAATTCTATTTTTTATCTTGTTGGCCAGGTCCTATATGTAATTTTCATTTCTAATGACAAAAACCTAAACATGGTTAAACAAGTAATCATCCTTTTGATTTTTTGCAGTAATTTTTCTTTTGCTCAGCAAAGGGATTACTTTGCTTATTATCAGACCATAAACGCAGCGGAGTTATCCAACCTTGCCCAATCCTATGCTCAGGCGGATTCTCTTTATCAAATTTCCTTCAAATCCGTTCCTCGTCCATTCAATCAAGATTTATTCCTCGCGGCAGTAAATGCGGTGGCTTTAAAAGATTACGCAAAAGCGAAGGATTATTTGGAGCAAGGTTTTTCTTTGGGATTACAATACAAACAAGTAAAGCAACACCAAATACATTCCACTTTAAAATCCAATATTAAGACCGGAAAACTCAAGAAGGAATTTAAGCTTCAAAATAAAATTTATCAAAGCAAATTGGATACTCGCCTGGTCGCAGTCATGAAAGCAATGGACGAAAGAGATCAGATACCAAGACAAAAGAAGTATGACAAAATGCCTTGGAAGGAACAACAAAAACACATGAAGAAAGCCGACAGCATCAACTATACGATTGTAAAATCTTATCTGGAAGAAGGCCTCTTTTTTGGCGTGAGTACGATTGGGGAAAACAATCCTGGAAAATATGCAGTCGCTGACCTTTCTTTACTAATGAGACATATGAGTATCGAAAACATAAACGAACTAAAACCTTATTTTCTCAAAGCCATAAAAGAAGGAGAAATGCGCCCTTGGTATTTTGCCTCCGCCTATGACCATGTCAACATGTATAAAACGACCATTGAGGATCGCGATGAAAATGGACGTCCCATACTGATTATTCAACAAACTTATGGTACTTTTTATTACACCAATGATGATCGAAAGTTAGAACTTTATGCCATAGAGGATTTGGAAAAAGCGAAAGTATTGAGAGCAGAGATCGGCTTAGATTCGATGGAGGAATATGCCTTGAAGCAGGGTTTAAAAATGCCGATTGAAGGGGAATTTAAGAAGACGTTTTAAGGATATAAGGACTTAGTTTTAAAAATTCCTTTGGCATTTGCCCCTCAAAACCTATCTTCACCCATCAACAAATCCAACGCCCATGCTCCGTATCGGATACGATGCCAAAAGACTGTTTCACAATCACACCGGCCTGGGCAATTATAGCCGTACCCTATTACAGGATTTAGCCCAACATTTTCCCCAACAGGAATACCACCTCTCCAGCCCAAGCGCCCCCGACAATTCCTGGACCAATGCTTTCCATCAGTCTAAGGCCTTTCAAATCCATACTTCCAAAGCCACCTTCCCCGCCCTCTGGCGGAGCTCCGGAATCAAAAAAGATTTACAGGAAGATAAGATCCAATTGTTTCACGGATTAAGTCATGAAATTCCAATGGGATTGAAAAAGGCAAAGATTCCTAGCGTGGTCACCATTCATGATTTGATTTTTAAAAGTCATCCACAGCTTTTTCCTTTTTTGGATCGACAAATTTACGATTGGAAATTTCGCTACAGCTGCGAACAGGCCGACCGCGTAGTGGCCATCAGTGAAAGTACCAAAAAAGACATCATCCGTTATTATAAAATTGCGCCAGAAAAAATCCAGGTCATTTATCAAACTTGTGATGAACAGTTTAAGAAGGCGGTTCCTGCGGAGCACTTGAGTGAAGTACAAAAAAAGTATCAACTGCCACAAGAGTACTTACTCTATGTCGGTTCTTTAATTGAGCGAAAAAATTTATTGGGATTGATTCAGGGAATGGAGCTTTTACCAGAGAGCTTGGAAGTACCTTTAGTGGTGATTGGTAATGGTGCAAAATACAAAGCACGCATCCAAAAATACCTGGCGGGAAAAGAGATAGAAAAGAAGATTATTTTTCTGGACAATTTTTACTTTCCAGATTTGGCAGCGGTGTATACTTCGGCATTGGCTTTGTGTTATCCTTCTTTTTATGAAGGCTTTGGAATACCCTTGATAGAATCGCTTTTTTGTAAAACGCCAGTGCTCACTTCGCGGAGTTCTTCTTTGCCAGAGGCGGCAGGTTCGGGAGCGATTTATGTCGATCCGAAAAGTCGAGAATCTATTGCCAATGGTTTGGAAAAAATATTGGATGATGATACTTATGGCCAACAGCTAGCGAATGCCGGACATGCACATGTTCAACAATTCCACAGTGCTCCCTTAGCGAATGCCTGGATGAAATTATATAAAGAGTTGATTTAAGAAAGCCTGTTAAAGAATTCTAATTCCTTATCACTGCAATGGCATCATCCTGATAACTTCCCACATAAATAAACCGACCATCTGAAGTCAAACTCAGCGACATTGCTCCATCCAAACCATTTATTCCAGATTCGTCATCTACAAGGATTTCACCTTCGGTAAGAGAGCCATTGGAAGAATCATAAGCATATTTAAAAAGGTAATCATCGGTGATACTGGTTCCATACAGGGTACTTCCATCTGGGGAAAATTTCAAAGAAACAATTCCTCGCAAAACATTCCCTTCTATATTTCCTCCTTCAACAGACTCAAAGGTCAATGCACCAGTACTGCTATTTCTAACAAAAACAGCAAAGCCATTGTCTTTTTTTCCAGCGACGATTACTCGATCACCACTTGGACTTACAGCTAAAGCACAAGCTCCTCCCAATCCTCTAGTTTCATCAATTCCGTTTTTATGTTTTCCCCAAAAAGTCAATTTTCCGGTGCTACTATTTCGTTTAAAAACATGTAGTGCATCATCGCGATAGCTCGTCGCATACAATTCGTTTTGGTCAGCAGAAAAAGCCAGAGCCGTCAAGAAAAGCATGTCTTCCAAGCCCGAACTTTCAGTTTCTTCTATCTTTTCTACGAAGCTCAGTCCTCCATCATTGGTATTTCTACTAAACACAAATAAGGCACCTTCCCAAAAAGCACTGACATACACAAAACGCCCATCGCCACTGACCAATAAATCACAAGGGCCTCGCAAACCTTCGACATCTGCTTCTCTAATTTCACTATGAAAAGTCAACAAACCGCTCGTTTGATTTCGAGTAAAAACAGCTAGTGCATTATCAATAAATCCGGTAACATAAACATTATTTCCATCCGGAGATACCTTTACGGATTTGGCTCCTTTAATTCCAGAAACATTATTTTCTCCATTGGAAATATTGGCTTTAAAAGTCAAAGTTCCATTCTCACTATTCCTATCAAAAATCACCAAATTATTATCCTTCATACTAACAGAATAAACATGCTGAATATCAGGGCTCACTGCTACCGAGCTCGTCCCATCCATTTTCTGCACATCTACAACTTCCTTGATCGCACTATTGAAAGTAAAATCAGCCGCATTAATATCATGATCAAAGATAGCCACAGCCCCTTCTTCGTATCCTCCAACATAAATATTTTTCAAATCTGGGCTTTCACAAATCGCATAAGCATATTCCAGGCCCGTAACACCATCAGCTCCATTTTCAAAAGTACTCATAAAACCCAATTCCCCGTTATCATCATTACGACTAAAAAGCCACAAGGAATTATTGCCGGAGTTACTTATCAAAAGATTGCTTCCTTCATTAATAGTCGTGATATAAGTCGCTTCATTCAAATCGCCCGCCGCACTGGTTACCTCATCTGGTACGCCCACAAAATCCAACTCATGATTAGTCGTGCTTGGCATAAAAAGAGAAACCCTGGTATCAAATTTTCCGACGGTATACAAATAGGCTCCATCGGGAGAAATCGTTGAAGTCATCGCTCCTTCCAGTCCGACGATTCCTTCTTCTCCATTGTAGTAAGTGGCCTTATAAGTCAAACTCGTTGAATAAGGATCGTATTCAAAAACCACAATGGAATTACCGCTGAAGCAAGTGGCATAGAGGTAATTGCTAACAGGGTTCAAAGTTAGATCCATTGGATATTTTAAGCCTTCTATTCCTGATTTGTTATTGTATTTGGTGCTACCATAAGATAGGGAACCATCTTCTCTATCTCGTATAAAGACAACAATGGCATCTTCTCCTGCACCTGCTGCATAAAGGAATTTTTCGTTGGGTGTAAGCACCAAACTAGAGACTTCTTCCAGTCCTTTAATCCCTCCACTATTGTTTTTGTGGGAAGCAGTAAAAGTCAACAGACCTGTTGTTTCATTTCGGTTGTAAACCGAAATACTAGCATCTGAAGCTGCCGCTACATACAATTGGAGTCCGTCAGAACTTAAGATCATATCACTTCCTCCTTTGAGTCTCGAACTCGAATCATCCGCATTATTTCCTGCTTCTGCTTCTATAAAGGTCAATTCTCCGGATTCGGCATCTCTGGAGAAAATAGCAATTGCGCTGCTTTCTTTACTTAAGATATAAACAAAAGCACCATCCTCACTTGTCACCATAGCGGCCGGACTGTTTAAAAAGGTACTGCCTTTACCACTATAGATAAAGTCTACCAAATTTATTTGAGCATGGGAAGAGCTTGGACAAGCAAGGAAAAGGAAAATTAAAACCAACAAGCAAAAGGAAAGGTTTCCTTTTACTGGGGAGTAAATGTGGTGAAGCATGGGCTTTCTCTGTATGTGTCTGTTAATTCAATCTTACCTTCCTTAAGAAGGTATTTACTCTAACAGTAGGTCAAACCTTATACCAAAATCAAGGAACACTTATTCCTTTTCTCCACATCCTATACCTCACAACTTGTAGCCATATTTTTTTTATGCCTATCAATTGCCTTTATTCTTTTATTTTTGCAAAAAAAGGATTACTAAATTTTATACCTGTGCTAAGAGGTATAATTATTGAATATTGAAACTCATCCCGTGCTTTTCGGGAAAAAACCGATTTCAAATGAAAAACATCTTATTTCTTTTCTTACTGGTAGCATTGACTATTGCCGCTTGCACAGATCCTGCTAAGCAAAAACAGGAAGCCATTTATTTGGGAACCAAAGCACAAACTGAGTTTTTGGCTCAAAAATATGAGCAAGCTATTGAATTGGCAGATGCCTCGCTCAAGCTTTATCCAGACAATACAGAAATGCTTTTCTTAAAAGCCAAATCACAAAATCTAATGGGTAATGCAGAGGCAGGAATCGCCTTGCTCTCTGATTATATTCAAAAAAAACCACAGTCTTATGCTGCTTACGGGGAACGAGCGCTTTTCTATTTACAACAACAAAAACATAGCGAAGCCTTAGCTGACATCAAAATCGCCCTCAAAGGAGCGCCTAAGGATAAAACTTTTCTAGAGAAAAAAGGCTTGATCGAACAAAACATGGAAGATCACGAGACAGCCATAGCTACCTTCAGCCAATTAATCCTGCGGGATGGTACCTACGGCAACGCCTATTTCCTAAGAGCCCTCAGCAAAAGATGGAGTAAAGACTATAAGGGAGCTTTCCAGGATTTAGAAATTGCTTCTAATCTTGACGGAAACAAATACGATTATAATGAACAGAAGGCTTTTGTTTTGATAGAGATTGGCTATCCTGAAGATGCGATTTCCACCTTTGGCCTCAATATCAATATGGCTACGGCCAATCAGACGCAAGAACTATTGAGTGCTTCTTATAATAATCGGGGAAATGTATATGCCCAGTTAAAAAAATATCCCAATGCTTTGGCAGATTTTGATCGTGCAGAAAAAGCCTTTCCCGAGAATTCTTATACCTATCGGAGCCGTGCACAAGTATTTTTGGCACAAAAGGAGACAGTTAAAGCCTGCGAACAGTTGGAGAAAGCTAAAAACTTGGGTTTTGAAGAAAAATTTGGGACAGAGGTAAGGGAGTTAATCTTGGCCAATTGCCAATAAATCGCCCAAAAGCTAGCTTTTTAGACCAATAGGACAAGAAAGTATTGAAAAAAAGCTAATAAAATCGTACTTTTGCAGCCCAATTGCGTACACAAGTAGGTGAAAGCTACAAAAGAATAGCTTTTTAACTACTTATTCCAACAAACTCAATTACGAGTCTTTTGTTCTGATTTAGTTAATTAACATTAAAACTTTCCTCAAAGCTAATCCAATTCATTGGCTTTGATCAATCATTAAAAATAAATTATATGCAAACTGTAGAATCCACCAAGTACAAGGTAAAGGACATCTCTCAGGCAAATTTTGGCCGATTAGAGATTGAATTGGCTGAAGCTGAAATGCCAGGTTTGATGGCACTTCGTGACCAATACGGAGCAACAAAACCACTCAAAGGAGCTCGTATCGCCGGATGTCTTCACATGACTATTCAAACTGCTGTTCTAATTGAAACACTAGTTGAGTTAGGAGCCGAGGTAACCTGGTCTTCTTGTAATATCTTCTCTACTCAGGATCATGCTGCTGCTGCAATCGCTGCTTCTGGTGTACCTGTATATGCTTGGAAAGGCATGAATGAAGAAGAATTTGACTGGTGTATCGAACAAACGCTACATGCGTTCGAAGGTGGTAAGCCACTTAATATGATCCTTGATGATGGAGGAGACTTGACCAATATGGTTTTGGATCGCTACCCACAATTGGTAGAAGGCATCAAAGGAATTAGCGAAGAAACAACTACTGGTGTTCACCGTTTGTATGAGCGGGAGAAAAACGGTACCCTTGTTCTTCCTGCAATCAATATCAACGACTCTGTTACCAAATCTAAATTTGACAACAAATACGGTTGTAAAGAATCTTTAGTAGATGCGATCCGTCGTGCTACTGATGTAATGATGGCTGGTAAAGTAGCTGTTGTTGCTGGATATGGTGATGTAGGAAAAGGATCTGCTGCTTCTTTGGCAGGTGCTGGTTGCCGAGTAATCGTTACTGAAATTGATCCTATCTGTGCGCTTCAAGCGGCTATGGACGGTTTTGCAGTTAAGAAAATGGCGAATGCTATTCCTGAAGCGAATATCATCGTTACTGCTACTGGAAACAAAGATATCCTTACAGAGGAGCACTTCCGTGCTATGAAAGACAAAGCTATCGTTTGTAATATCGGTCACTTCGATAATGAAATCGACATGAACTGGTTGAACACCACTTACGGAAGTAGCAAAGTAGAAATCAAACCACAAGTAGACAAATATACTATTGACGGTAATGATGTATTGGTATTGGCAGAAGGTCGTTTGGTCAACTTAGGTTGTGGAACGGGTCACCCTTCATTCGTAATGTCTAACTCTTTTACCAATCAGACTTTAGCTCAATTGGAATTGTGGGAAAATACAGACAAATACGAGAACAAAGTATACATGTTGCCTAAGCACCTTGATGAGCAAGTAGCTCGTCTTCACTTGGCAAAAATTGGAGTAGAATTGGAAGAACTTAGACCAGACCAAGCAGAATACATTGGTGTTACTGTAGAAGGTCCATTCAAACCTGAGTACTACCGTTACTAAGCAAATCATAGTTGCTCGTCAACTTTTAGAAATATCGTTCTTTGACAAATCCCGTGGTCAAGCAAAAAGAAGAACAAAAAAACGACTGTAAGAAGTGTTTTTTCTTCTTTTTGCTTGACTCACACACGGGATTTTCAGGGAACCAGAAATACTAAGCCACTTCATTCTTTCGGGAATCGGAGTGGCTTTTTTTTGAATTCATGGGAGAATAAGGCAGGATATTATTTAATTTAGAGGGAGAATCTAAAAGGTGTCCCGCAGATTTAGTTCGCTATCGCTTATGAACCTCCTCTGTCGATTTCACTGATCTCGCAGAGTTGACCTTTTATCATAAATAATCTGCGGGACACAAAAAAAACATAAGCACATTACATGTTCCAAACCTACTTACAACTTGGCTTCGAGCACATTTCCGATCCAAAAGCTTACGATCATATCGTATTCCTGATCGCTTTATGTGCCATCTATCGTCCGTCGGAATGGAAACGGGTTTTGATCTTGGTGACCGCTTTTACTATTGGACATTCCTTAACGCTGGCGCTGGCAGTACTCGACCTGATTCGTTTTCCGGGTGATTTAATC
>CALLVY010000459.1 GCA_938015925.1 uncultured Saprospiraceae bacterium | reverse complement strand
GGCTTTGACTGCTGAAGTGTTGCAGGAAAAGGAAAAAGAATTGCAAACGCATGCGCTACCTATGATGGCGATTGGCTGCACTTTTTCTGCTGCTTATACGGAAGTGTTGGAAGATTACTTGAAAGTAAAAGCAGATTCTGTGGTTGGTTTTAGCATGGGCGCTACGAGCTCGATGTGGTACAGTCAAGGACTTTGGGATCCGAAGTTTACCGTTGAGAAATTTATTGATGCTCCTCTTTTTCGAGAACAGGTTGGCGGAGAAATGAAATTATTGGCCAAGGTATGGAAGGTAGATGCGAAAGTAGCTCGAGAAAATTGGACTTCTAAGTTGATACAAATTCCCAATGGAATTCCTGGCTATCAAAATGTAGTGGAGTGGTTTGAAAAAGTGATTGCGCCAGTAGAAGCTAAAGTTTTTCTAACCTTTGTACACACCGATAAGGAAGTGATTCTGTCTGGTGACAAAAATGACCTGGAGCGAATCCTAAAAGAAAATGCCTGGTCAGGAATGGATTTGAAAATCAATAATGTAGTCCATCATGAATTTTGCCAAAAGGTAGAAAAGGAATTGATGGAAATGCATACCCTGCCGCTAGAGCGAAAAGCGGAAAAAGTCTACTATTCTGGAATTACAGGAATGCCTTTAGAAATAAATCAAGAAGCACTGGCCAAGCATGCCACCGCGGTTTGTTGCCAAAAAGTAGATTGGCCGCATTTGGTCAGAAAACTTAATGCTGCAAATCACAAGGTTTACATCGAACTGGGAGCCCGCGCTTTTTGCTCCAGATGGATTGATGATGTGCTGGAGAATCAAGAACACCTGAGCGTGGCGATTGATCGCAAAGGAGTAGGTGCTTTAAAAGCCATCAGCCAATTGACTGCCAAATTATTGGCCCACGGAATCCAACTAGATCTACAACATTTCTATCAGTCAAGAAAAAACAAGGCCAGCAAAAAACGAATGCTGAAAAAAGAATTACAAACGGGTGGTCTCCCTTATCGAGAATATATTGCGGCAGTAAAAAGTCAAGAAAAATTTGAACTGATAAAAAAAGAAAAACCAGTTCCCGTTTTGGCAGGTGCCTGGGAGGAAGAACCTAAAACGAATTACTTTAATCCTCCAAAGCCTGTTGTATCTAAACCAAAAGAAACCAGCCCAATTGTGGCTAAAAAAATACCGAGTAAAATGATGATTGCGGAAAAACAAAATACCCAAATCGGAGAGAATGGATTGAAAATTCAAGACTATTCTTCTCCAGCACATCTTGCAGGAAAAAATGTGATTTGGGACGAAAAAGATTTACTCACTTTTGCGGAAGGAAAAATCGCCGATGTCTTTGGTGCAGATTTCGCCATCGTCGATACGTATGAGAAAAGAGTGATGCTCCCAATGCCTCCTTACCTTTTGGTAAGCCGAGTAACCCAACTCGATGCAAAAACCGGAGAGTTCAAACCGTCCACCATTACCACAGAATATGATATTCCTTTCGATTCTGCGTTTACCACAGATAGTCAAATTCCGTGGGCAGTGGCAGTCGAATCCGGGCAATGCGATTTGTTGTTGATCTCTTACCTTGGAATTGATTTTCAAGCGAAAGGAAAATACATGTACCGCCTCTTGGATTGTACGCTAACTTTCTTAGATGATTTGCCACTGGAAGGCCAAACACTGCGCTACGATATCAGTATCAATAGCTTTGTGCGGAATGGAGAAAATCTCTTGTTCTTTTTTAGCTACCGTTGCTATGTGGAAGATCGAATGGTTTTAAAAATGGATGATGGTTGTGCTGGCTTTTTCTGTGAAGAGGAATTGTCGAAAGGGCAGGGCGTAGTTTATAAAGCCGATGTGCTGGAAGAAAGAAAAAATAGAACCAAACAATATTTTCCACCTTTGTTAGAATGCGATAAAACGGCTTTTAGTCAAGCAGACCTTTTAGCTTTGACGGAAGGAGATATCGTAAAATGTTTTGGTGACCTCTATTATCCCGGCGACCGAAATCCTTCCTTGCGATTACCTCCCAAAGCGATCTTAATGCTAGATCGAATTACCAATGTCGACAAACAAGGAGGTAGCTCAGGACTTGGATTTATCGAAGCAGAAAAAGATTTACTTGCAGATGATTGGTACTTTCCTTGCCACTTCCGGGATGATGAAGTCCTCGCAGGATCATTGCAGGCAGAAGGTGGTGGCCAATTGCTCCGCTTCTATATGATGCTGTTGGGCATGCAACGTTTGACGAAAGATGCACGATTCCAACCGGTGTTGGATGTGCCGCAAAAAGTTATTTGTAGAAAAGAGGTGCCCGCTAAGGCTGGCAAATTGATCTACCGAATGGATGTCAAAGAAATCGGCTTAACTCCCGAGCCTTATGTCGTCGCAGATTTGGAGATTTTATACGATGGTTACATCGCCGTTTATTTCGAAAACCTCGGATTGCGTTTGCAAGAAAAAGACAATCCAACTTATCTCAAACCAAAGGAAAATTTGGTAGAAGGTATTTATGTAAAACCAACTCCACAACCAGTTCTATTCAACGAATACGACATCACCCAATTTGCACTTGGCCCCGTTCATAAGTGCTTTGGTCCAGAATACAAAGTATTTGAAGGTCGCAACCTTTCTCGACAACCCAATACGGATTTGCAATTCATTTCCAGGGTTTTAGAAGTGCAGGGAGAGCGACATACTTTTACCAATAATCCAACCATCATCGCAGAATATGATGTGCCAGCGGATGCCTGGTATTACGAACAAAATGCTTCTTCTGAAATGCCGTATTCGGTATTGATGGAGGTTGCCTTGCAGCCCTGTGGATTCCTTGGTGCTCACTTAGGAAGCACTTTGGGTGCTTCTGCTAAAGACCTCTTTTTCCGAAACCTGGATGGCGATGGAGAAATGTTGCAGAATGTAGACTTACGTGGCAAGACTGTAAAAAATACAGCGGTATTGACCAGTCATACGAATTTGGCAGGAACCGTTTTACAACGTTATACTTTTGCCTTAGAAGTAGATGGGGTACTTTTTTATAAAGGAAATTCCTCCTTTGGTTTTTTTACAGAAGCGGACCTTTCCAGCCAGAATGGTTTGGATCAAGGGAAACATGTGAGTCCTTGGATAAAAGAGGAAGAGGCAAGAGAAAAACAAGGTTTGAGTTTTAAAATGGATTCCCTTTTTGGAAAAATGAAATTGTATAAATCCACCAATCCAAAAGCTCCGCAATTGCATTTGGCAGAAGATCAATTGAATTTGATTGATACGGCAACAGTGGTTAAAGATGGGGGGAAATATGGATTGGGTTATGTTTATGCCAGTAAAATGGTCAAGCCGCATGAGTGGTTTTTTACCTGTCATTTTTATCAAGATCCGGTGATGCCGGGTTCTTTGGGCGTCGAAGCTATTTTTCAGGCGATTCAGTTGTTTGCTTTACAACAAGGAATTGGAAAGGATTTGAGCAATGTTGGTTTTAGACATTTGGCTCCGCATACCACTGTTTGGAAATACCGCGGACAAATTTTAAGACCAGATCCAGAAATGAATTTGGAAATTCACATCAAAGAAATTAAAAATGGAGACAATAGCATTACGATTTTAGCGGATGCTAGTTTGTGGAAAGGAAGTTTGAGAATTTATGAAGTGACGGACATGGCTATGGTTTTGGCTTAATGATTTTAAACGAAAGTTAAGACTGTCATCCGGAAGAATTGTTGAAGATAAAAAAAGAGAAATGCTAGATACCATCATCAAAAAATCAGAACAAGAATTGATCAGCTATAACGGCGCCCAATCCAGCTCAAAATGGTTTGGCAGCAAAGCTGCCTTGCAAACAGAAGCGCAAGCCCTGAAGGCTCAATTGGAAAAATTGGACCAACAGTGTTTTGTAGTCAGAAAAGAAAATGGCCAAATCGGCATCTCCGCTAGCTTGGGAACAACTAATCCAGCAGATTTGGAAAAAGGAGAACTCCTAAGTTTGCTGCCGTCTTTTCTACCCGCTCAACTTGGGGATCCCAGTTTTAAAAAGGACTATGGACTCCAATACAATTACATGGCTGGCGCCATGGCTAATGGCATTTCTTCAGAAGACTTGGTGATCGCTATGGGACAAAATGGCTTCTTGGCCTCTTTTGGTGCAGGAGGTTTGGTGCCTTCCAGAATTGAAGCGGCCATCGATAAAATCCAGGCGGCTTTGCCCAATGGGCCTTATGCCTTTAATCTGATTCATAGCCCCAATGAAGTGGCTTTGGAAAGAGATGCTGCGGCATTGTTTATGAAGAAAGGGGTGAAGGTAATCGAAGCATCTGCTTTTATGGATTTGACGGTTCATGTGGTTTATTTTCGGGTAGCGGGACTTTCTGAAAATGTGGATGGAAGTGTTCACATGGAAAATAAGATTATCGCTAAAGTATCGAGATTGGAAGTGGGAGCCAAATTTATGAAACCTGCTCCAGATGCGATTTTAAATCAATTATTACAAGAAGGAAAAATTACTCCAAAGCAAGCGGAACTAGCTAAGCGTGTTCCAATGGCAGATGATATTACGGTCGAGGCAGATTCAGGAGGGCATACGGATAACCGTTCTTTGGTTTGTTTGTTGCCGTCAATGATTGCCTTGCGAGATGAAATTCAAATGGAGTTTCAATTTCGCCAAGCCGTAAGAGTAGGAGCGAGTGGTGGAATTTCTACCCCGCAATCTGTTTTGGCAGCTTACTCTATGGGAGCGGCTTATGTGCTTACTGGATCGGTCAATCAATCTTGTCTAGAGTCAGGATCCTCTGATTATGTACGTAAGGTTTTGGCGCAAGCGGGGATGGCGGATATTATGATGGCGCCAGCTTCGGATATGTTTGAATTAGGGGTGAAGTTGCAAGTATTGAAAAAGGGAACCTTGTTTGGTATGCGTGCGCAAAAACTATATGACCTTTATTTGGCGCACGATAGTATTGATGAGCTTTCGGAAAAAGATCGGACTACTTTGGAGAAAACCATTTTTAAAGATAGCCTCGAAAATATCTGGCAACATTGCATCACTTTCTTCCAAGAAAGAGACCCGGAACAAATTACCCGAGCCAAAAATAATCCTAAGCGGAAAATGGCTTTGATTTTTAGATGGTACCTGGGTTTGTCTTCTTCCTGGGCCAATGGAGGAGCAAAAGGAAGGGAGTTGGATTACCAAATCTGGTGTGGCCCTGCGATGGGGGCCTTCAATCATTGGGTGAAAGGAAGTCGCTTTGAAAAATGGGAAAATCGAAAGGTCGCGGAAGTAGCGCAGCAATTGCTGACTGGAGCGGCTTACCTCTATAGAATTCAGTTTTTAGAGATGCAAGGATTGAAATTAAATGCCCGTTTGAAACAAGTTCTTGTAAAATAGTACTTTTTGAAGTACTGGAAAATAGCGAATATTACCCGTTCCTTTTCTAGGAAAACCTAGCAAAGCTGTGGAGAGGTAAAATATCATTAGCGAACTTTCGCTGAATGACTACTTTTCTATTTTTATTTTTTTTATTTAGCGAAAATGTCCGCTAAAATTGATTCGATAATTGAATCCTCTTTCTATATTGCAGAAACTTACGCAATATAAAACTGGATTTATGACTCCCTCTGATGCTTCGGTTTTTAAGTACAAGCCTCTTTTATTTTCAATTGCCTATGAATTTATGGG
>CALLVY010000458.1 GCA_938015925.1 uncultured Saprospiraceae bacterium | reverse complement strand
AGACAGCCCAGATATTTCTGTACATACCAGAAACGTCTCAAATGGCGTTGAAGTAACAGTAAAGGATAAAGGCATGGGAATGAGTAAAGAGGCACGAAAACATATTTTTGACCGTTTCTATAGAGTACATACGGGAAATCTTCACGATGTAAAAGGTTTCGGACTCGGCTTGAGTTATGTCAAAGTAATGATGACTGCTCATAAAGGAGAAATTAGTGTGAAAAGTGAACTGGGTAAGGGCAGTAGTTTTATCTTATTTTTTCCTTTTCATATTCGATGATCCAACTGCATTTATTAAGTCGGATTACTAAGGAGATAAACTCCCTCGAAACTCCAGCTAAAAAAAATACGTATTAAAACGAAAGATCTAATTTTAAACGACCTAAAAGCAAGACAATGGCAGATGCAAACAATAGAATATTACTGGTAGAGGATGATCAGAACTTTGGTGATGTATTGCGATCCTACCTGGAAATGCATGATTATGATGTGACTTTGGCAACCGATGGTGTGGCAGGTCTGGAAAGCTATAAAAAGGCAGAATATAACCTGTGTATCTTTGATGTGATGATGCCTAAGAAGGATGGTTTTACTCTGGCGACTGAAATTCGAGAAATTGATACGACGATGCCGATCATCTTTTTGACTGCCAAAACGATGAAAGAAGATGTCTTAAAAGGCTTTAAAATAGGTGCAGATGATTATATCTCCAAGCCTTTCAACTCTGAAGAATTACTCTATCGCATCCAGGCTATTCTGAAGCGAAGCCAATCTTCAGGAGTAGATATCAAAGAAGAAGTCAAAGAATTTAATATCGGACGATACCATTTCAACTTCCCACTCCGCATCCTTACCCTAAAGGATGAACAAGGAGAAGAAGCCGATAAAGCTAAATTGTCACCTAAAGAAGCACAGTTGTTGCGGATGTTTTGCACCCACCTCAATGATATCCTTCCTCGGTCGTCTGCACTTACCGAGATTTGGGGCGAAGACAATTACTTTACCGCCAGAAGTATGGATGTATTTGTCACCAAACTTAGAAAATACCTCAAGAATGATAGCAATATCGAGATCGTGAATATCCATGGCAATGGATTTCAGTTATTGGTGCGAAGTGAAGAGGAGGTCTAGGGAACAAATGTCTTCCCTTTTCAAAAAGCCCGGTATTTCCTAAATACCGGGCTTTTTGTTTTGAAGTTGTTGTAAAATGAGGGTTGAGGTTAGTTGTAAGTGCTTGGATTTCAAGACGAAGTTCCTCTTCGACAAGCTCAGAGCAGGCTATTTTTTTTTCGTAGCCGTAGCTACGGTGAAAAAAATTAGCTGAAGTATTGGAATTCAATGACTTGCAAATAATCCATCTACTTATTTTACAACAACTTCATTTAATGGGAAGCTATTTCCCCCAAAAACTTCCCTATATTTGCCCCATTATTAAAAATCATCCGCCTGATATGTCAAATAAGGAAAACTACCATCCAGAACCCTATTGGTCAAAAGTAGCCGATCGCATCGCTTCCCGGGAGGCCAAGAATGTCATTGCAGGAGATGATGAGCCTTTCTATCGCTATAAACGTCAACGTTTTATGGAAATGCTAAAGTCAGTAGATTTTAGTGGAAAAAGAGTGATGGAGGTTGGAAGTGGACCTGGAGGAAATTTGGCCGTATTATCTACCCTAAATCCAAAAGAACTCAATGCGGTAGACATTTCTCAAAGTATGCTCGACCTGGCCAAAAAGAACAATGCCGGCAAAAACATCAAATTCCATAAAATCAACGGAACTCACCTGCCTTTTGAAGATCAATACATGGATATCTCCATTACGGCTACTGTTCTCCAACACAATACCGATCATGCCATGATGGGAGAATTATTGGGGAATATTTGTAGAGTTACCAAGGAAAAAGTAGTACTCTTTGAACAAACCAATCCAACGATGAAAGGGGATGAACTTTGCTACTGGCGGCCCATCAAGGATTATGAGGCCATCTGCGAGAAAAATGGTTTTGAATTGGCGGAAACGGAGTTTTCTAATATCTACACCAGCTATCTTTTTTGTGGCGCTGTACGGAAGCTACTCAACCCGAGTACGCGAGAAGAGGGGGAACCACTCAACGGTCCTTCGCTCTTTTTACAAAACGCTACGCTGCCTTTGACCAAACAATTGGATAAAGTCTTTAAAGCAAAAACGGATTTGACAAAATTGGTCTTTGTACGGAAGTAAAGATTGCTACGGAAGTTGGATCGTTGAGAAAGGATTTATGTGATCCTGCTTTTTAAAGACTCTTGTAATTCGGAAGGACTAACTTGTTTTTCGAAAAGCCAAACCCGAACACTTCCAGTAAATCTTATTGCCGTGTCGATCCAAAGGTTCGAATACTTCCAAATCTTCCCGATGCTCCAGTAGTTCAAATCCTAGTTGAACCAAATGGGCGATTAATTTTTCCGCTGGATACCATTGGTCCCAATGTGCTTTCTTTTGAAAATTAAAGGGGCTGACGAAAAGTAAAAGCCCGGCAGGGCGCAAGACCCGATGCATCTCCGCCAATGCCAATGCTCCTTGTTCTAGGCGGTCCAATAAAAAACTACTGCACAAAATATCTTGCGTCTCCTCGTCAAAAGGTAATTCACTCGCCTTAGCCAAACCAAAATTTAACTGAGGTAAACGAGAAGTAGAAAGCTCCATATCCATCCATCCACGATCTCCACCTGGTAGATGTATTTTTTTACCCTCCACCCAATAAGCCTGTGCTTGCCGCAGCATCTGGTAACTATAGTCCAGTCCCCAGCATTGAGCCTCTAGCCGCTCCGCAATCGTAGCGATTAGTCGACCGACACCGCAACCAATCTCTGCAATATGCAAGCCCTTGGTTCTGGGACATTGCTCGAGTATCCAATCATTGACGGATTGAAAAGGATAAGTCTCCCAAAGTTCATCGGCTAGATGCAAAGCCGTTTGTCGAAGGACCATCGAATCGAAACGTTCATAAGGATCTTGGCGAAAGTCAGCTTCGGACTTGTCGTAAAAGAAAGGAATTTGGTGGCGGGAACGAATAGGTTTTTTCATCGGCTAGTTTATGGAAGATAAAAACAGGGTCAACCCAAACGAATGGATTGACCCTGTAGTGTGGGATAAAGAAAGGCGATTAAGCTTTTTCTTCATTTCCCAAATCCAAAGAAATATTAGGCTTGATTTCTTTTTCCTTATCTGTAACGATGGCATCGACTGGTCTCAATCCAATCATTCTGATGATGTCAGATTTTAGCAATACTTCTTTTTCTAATAAAGCATTGGCTAGTAATTCCAACTCCTTGCGTTTGTCCTTCAAAAGATTTTGAGCACGGAGGTATTGACCTTCCACCATTTTACGAACCTCTTCATCAATCAATTTGGCCGTATCGTCAGAATAAGGTTTTGAAAACTGATCTTGTTGCATTCCGTGGAAAGAAACATTCCCCACTTTTTCATTCATTCCAAAAACAGAAATCATACTGTAAGCCATTTTGGTAGCTTGATCGAGATCGCTTTGCGCTCCGGTAGATATTTTATCGAAGATTACTTTCTCTGCGGCACGACCTCCAAAGGTCATACACATGCGATCCAATAAAGCCTCTGTCCGTGTGATGTACTCTTCTTTTGGCAAATATTGGGCATAACCCAAGGTGCCAATTCCACGAGGTACAATGGTTACTTTAACCAAGGGAGAAGCATGTTCTAAATACCAACCACAGATTGCATGACCTGCTTCGTGATAAGCAATGATTTTTTTCTCGTCTGGAGAAATGATTTTATTTTTCTTTTCCAAACCACCAATCACACGATCCAAGGCATAATTGAAATCGTCCATGTCGATTTCCTTCTTGTTGTGACGGGCAGCGATCAATGCGGCTTCATTACAAATGTTGGCAATATCAGCTCCCGCAAAACCAGGGGTCATTTCTGCCAAAGATTCTGCATTGATATCCAAACCGTATTTGATGTTCTTTAAGTGAACTTTAAATATGGCTTTACGACCTTTCAAGTCTGGACGATCAATACCAATTTGGCGATCAAAACGTCCTGGACGAAGTAAGGCACTATCCAATACATCCGGGCGGTTAGTAGCTGCCATCAAGATGACTCCTTTGTCGGTACTAAATCCATCCATCTCTACCAATAACTGGTTGAGTGTATTTTCTCTTTCATCGTTTCCGCCTTGCATGGCTCCTTTTCCTCTTGCACGTCCTATCGCATCAATCTCATCGATAAAAACAATACAAGGTGCTTTTTCGCGAGCTTGCTTGAATAAATCTCTTACTCTCGATGCTCCAACTCCTACAAACATCTCTACGAAATCAGATCCAGAGATAGAAAAGAAAGGAACACCTGCTTCTCCTGCAACGGCTTTGGCCAATAAGGTTTTACCAGTTCCCGGAGGGCCTACCAATAAAACACCTTTAGGAATCTTACCACCGAGGGCGGTATATTTTTTAGGATGTTTCAAGAAGTCAACGACTTCCATGACTTCCTCCTTGGCTTCATCTAGTCCGGCAACATCCTGGAAAGTAACGGTTACTTTGGTATTGTTGTCAAACAAGGTCGCTTTAGATTTTCCAATATTGAAAATCTGAGCACCAGGTCCGCCACCTGCACCACCTACTCTACGCATGATAAATACCCAGATCGCAATGATAATGATGATCGGCAAAATCCAATTGAGCAAAGGCGCCAACCAATTGTGCTTGGTTTCTGCGGTGATGTAAATCTGTTCGCTACGAGGAATGTCCTCTTCTTCCTGAATCTCCGCAAGAGATTTTTCAAAAGATTCTGGCGATAAGATTTGAAATTTGAAATGAGGATCAGGCTGACCAAATTTGCTGGTTGCAGCATCGGGATATTTGTCGATCCGGTCATCTTTGATGAATACATGAGCGTATTCTTTATTGATGACTGCTACTTTCTTAATATCGCCATTTCTGACCATATTATTAAATGCACGACGGTCTATAGGCTCTGTAGTATTACTGGTCAGGCTATAAAAGTTTAGTCCGATCAGGAATACTGCAAGAAGGCCATATATCCAATAGGAATTGAATTTTGGGCCTGAAGGCATCCCGTTATTTTCTTTATTTTCCATTATGTGATTGATTGCGTTGTAAGGATGAAGAATATCTTTATACTAATACAACGAAAAATGAAGGGAACCGTTGACAATTATCGACGGATGCTCCCAAATATCTTATGAGTTGTTTAAAAACTCTGGTATTCTGTTATTTTAGCGTCGCTCCACAAGTCTTCCAATTCGTAAAACTCTCTGGTTTCTTTATAAAAAATATGCACTACTATTGTAAAATAATCCAATAAAACCCATCGACCATTTTGTTGACCTTCATGGTGAGAAGGAAGTAGATTTGCTTCTTTTTTCAGACGACCATATATATTATTGGCCATGGCACTTACTTGCGTATTGGAATCTCCGTCAGCAATAATGAAAAAATCAGTAGGAGCATCGTCTAATTCTCTAAGATCTAATTTTAAAATATTTTTACCTTTGATGTCTTGGATGCTGTCAATGATTAAATCATTTAGAGCTTCAGTGGAAAGGTCTTGTTCTTTAGTTTGATTTTGTGAATTCAAATTTTGTTTTTTACGTAAGTGACAGAAGCAAATTATTTTGATCTTTCCGATTCTACTTGACAATGCAAACAGAGAGGTAGGAATGATTTTCTAAACATTTGACGAACAGGAAATTAATGTGATTCTTTTCAAAATGTCAAAAAGGAAAAATCAAAATAATTACTATTGTGAAACCTAAGCTCAGCGAAGCTAGTCTTCTGTTTCTGCCAAACTACCTACTTTTATTAAGTAAATTAGTTTTGAGTGGTAAATGTTCAGAAATAACCACCAAAATTAGCAAATATCTTTGATTGAATACTATAGAAAACTCTCTTTTCGTCGGTAAAGTTCATCTGCATTTTCCAGAGTTGGATTCTACCAATAGGTATGCTCTAGATTTAATATCAAAAAGCAATCCAAGTGAAGGAACTGTCATATCGACGGATAAACAGGCACAAGGCAGAGGTCAGATTGGCAGTATTTGGGAAAGTACGCCTGAAAAGAACCTTACTTTAAGTATTATTCTTTATCCAAACTTCTTACTTCCCCGAGAGCAATTTTACCTCAATCAAGCTATTTCCTTAGGCGTTTATGATTTTTTTGCTCGTTTTATTCCAGATGGACTAAAAATCAAATGGTCCAATGATTTGTACGTCAAAGATCGTAAAATTGCAGGTATTTTAATCCAAAACAGTATTTCCTCTCATAAGATAAAGGCTTCTGTGGTAGGTTTGGGCTTAAATATCAATCAATGTATTTTTAGCGACCATTTGCCTAATCCAACCTCTCTCTCTCTCGAAACCAATAAAGACTATCTTTTAAAAGACCTGCTTTTACCACTTTGTAGTTGCATGGAGAAAAGGTATTTGCAATTAAAAAAGGGAGAAAAAGACTTATTGCACAAAGATTATCTCCAAAAGCTGTATCGTTATAAAGAAGAAGCGAGGTATCAACGACCAGATGGATCTATGTTTTATGGGAAAATTACTGGACTCGATCCCACAGGGAAATTAAAAATCGTACAGGAGCAAGTAGAAGAAGTATTTGGGATAAAGGAAATAAAATTTGTGCAGGAAGACGCTGATTAAATTTTTTATGAAAAATGCCCTTTTGTATAGGCTCTAAATCCAGCTTGCGAAAGTTTGCCGAAATATTCAAAACCATAAGCATGTAAGGATCGTTATAATGCTCCTTAAACGATTGGATGCAAGACCAACTTTAGCCAAAAAATAAACTTATGCAAGCAATACTTCTTACCATAGGAGACGAAATCCTCATCGGCCAGATTGTCGATACCAATTCGGCCTGGATGGCCACTCAACTTAATTTGCAAGGAATCAAGGTGAGAGAAATTGTCTCGCTCAGTGATGAACATGAAGCGATCACTGAAGGAGTTAAAAGCGCCCTAGATCGAGCCGATTTGGTCTTGATCACGGGAGGACTTGGACCTACCAAAGATGATATCACCAAAAAGACTTTGGCAGAATTCTTTGAAGTGGACCTGGTTTTTCACGAACCAACCTGGGAAAGAATCCTTGGTTTCTTTAAGAAATTTGGCCGGTCGACGACGCCCGCGCATAAAGAACAATGTTTTATGCCTGCCAATGCCGAAATTTTGACCAATAAAATGGGAACGGCTCCCGGAATGTGGATGGAAAAGAATGGAAAGGTAGTGGTGTCAATGCCTGGAGTTCCCTATGAAATGAAATACCTCATGACCAATGAAGTATTGCCGAAAGTCAAGGCTTTTTTCCCTAGTAAGCCGATTGCTCACCGGACAATCCTTACGGTAGGAGAAGGCGAATCCCGAATCGCTGCAATGATCGAAGACTTTGAATCTCAATTACCCGAAAATATCAAATTGGCTTATCTCCCAGGTTTGGGAATTGTAAGGCTAAGATTATCCGCAACCGGCGATAATGCCGATGAATTGGATCGCATACTCGATGCTAAAGTTGCCGAATTAAATCAATTATTGCCCCACCTTATCTTTGGTTATGGGAATGAACAATTGGCAGAAGTAGTCGGTAGAATGCTAGTAGAAAGCGGAAAAACCATAGGAACGGCGGAAAGTTGTACGGGGGGATATATTGCCCACAAGATTACGGCGATTCCAGGCGCATCCCGGTATTTTCAAGGAAGTATTGTCGCTTACTCTAATGAACTTAAAATCAAGCAATTAGGCGTAAACGAAAAAACCTTAGAAAAATATGGAGCGGTTAGTGAAAATACTGTAACAGAAATGGTGGCTGGAGCGTTAAAAAGCCTAGATGTGGGGCTTGCTGTAGCCGTTTCTGGCATTGCAGGGCCAGGAGGAGGGACGCCGGAAAAACCAGTTGGAACCACCTGGTTGGCAGTAGGAGATGGCAAGAGAATCAAAACTCGTCGATTCCTACTTGGGAAAGATCGTTTGAAGAATATTGAATATACTGGCAATCAAGCACTAAATATGATTCGAAAATTTTTATTAGAGGGATAATTGCTGTAATTTTGTCGGCCATTAGAGAAGCCGAAGAATTACTATGGATTTGTTAGTGATTTTTCCTGCTTTTCTCAACCAAATAATAAAAAAACCAATCCAAATTATGGCGCAAATAGAACTGATAATGCCCAAGATGGGAGAAAGCATCATGGAAGCTACCATCCTCAAATGGGTCAAACAAGTTGGAGACTCTGTTGAAGCGGATGAAACCATTCTTGAAATTGCAACAGATAAGGTTGATTCGGAAGTTCCTTCCCCGACGACTGGTGTGATAAGTCAGATCTTATTCAAAGAAGATGATGTCGTTGAAATAGGTAAAGTGATCGCTATAATTGCAACGGAAGGAGAAGCTCCTGCGACGAGCCCAGCTCCAGCCGCTGCTGATACTCCTGCCTCTAGTAGCAATGCTCCTGCGGCGAAAGTTCAAAGTCAACCACAACCAGTAGCGGTTTCTACTGCGGCTCCAGTGCCAGCAGGAAGTAATGGAACGGCTTTTAAAAGCAATCGCTTTTATTCTCCTCTGGTAAAAAATATGGCGCAAAAGGAACAGGTAAGTGCAGAAGAATTGGAAGCTATTCCTGGCACTGGCCAAAATGGAAGAGTGACCAAGAAAGACATGGTCACTTACCTCGCCAATCGAGGAACAAGCAATGTGGTTACGACTATTGCTCAACCTGCAGTTGCTGCCAAGTCGGCTGCGGCTCCAAAAACTGCGACTAGTATTGGAGGGAATGTAGAGATTGTAGAAATGGATCGCATGCGAAGATTGATCGCAGACCATATGGTCATGTCCAAACATACTTCGCCACACGTTACTTCTTTTGTAGAAGTAGATATGACCAATATTGTCAATTGGCGAAATAAAGTAAAAGCGGATTTTCAAAAACGCTATAATCAGAAAATTACTTTTACCCCGATTCTTATCGAAGCAATGGTAAAAGCTATCAAGGATTTTCCGATGATTAATATTTCTGTGGATGGTACAAATATCATTGTCAAAAAAGATATTAATTTAGGGATGGCTGCGGCCTTGCCTTCTGGGAACCTTATCGTTCCGGTAATTAAAAATGCAGATCGACTCAATCTACTGGGCATCACCCAGTCGGTCAATGATTTGGCTACACGAGCAAGAGCAAATAAGCTCAAACCAGAAGATATTCAAGGCGGAACATTTACGATGACCAATGTTGGTACTTTTGGAAATGTAATGGGAACTCCCATTATCAATCAACCTCAAGTAGCTATTATGGCCACTGGTGCGATTCGTAAAAAACCAGCGGTTTTGGAAACAGAATATGGAGATGTTATCGCTATTCGACATCTGATGTATTTGTCACTGTCTTATGATCACCGGGTAGTCGATGGCTTCCTGGGTGGTTCCTTCCTTCGTCGGGTAGGCGATTATTTGGAGGCCTTCGATCACCAGCAGACAATCTAGGTTTGGAATAAACAGCACTAACAAGCGTTTTTGTTTTTCACCTAAGGAGTTCGCAGCAATTTTTTAACACATGAAACTAAAGTCCTTTTTGGTTTTCTTTTTCCTGTTGTTGTTTTTTGGAATTGGTATCACACAGACCAACCCTAAACAATTGAAAACGGACGCAACTAATTTTTTTGAAAAAGGAAAATATTCAGAGTCCTTAAACCTGTTTTTGAAATATCAAAGACTGGAACCTGCCGATGAAGAAATAAAACAGATGGTAGGGATTTGTTACTATCATACCAATAACATTAGCAATGCCAGAAGGTATCTACAGTTTGTCATTTCCAATGACAAAAAACTAGATCCCTTAGCTTTTTATTACCTGGCTAAGACTTATCATGCAGAGTTGGATTTCTCTAATGCCATCAAGTTTTATAAAGAATACTTGCGCCAATCAAAGCAAGGAGAGCGTTTCCGCGAAGGAGTAAAAGACGAGATTAGAAGATGTGCAACAGCTATTCGCATGAGTAGTCAAGAAGAAGTGGCGGTTGTGGAAAATATGGGGGATAAGGTCAATACGATTTACGATGAATTTGCTCCAATTTTAAGTCCCAATTACGATAGTAAGATTTATTTTTCTTCTGCTCGACGTGGCGCAAGCGGGAATAAAAGAGATGAAAAAGGTTTTGTCGATGATTTGTATGGCAAATACCGATCGGATATGTTTTCTTCTATGGTGGTCAATGGAGAATGGACGGCAACGAGTGCTTTTGGCTCGCTCCTGAATTCTACCAGAAATGACGTTATCCTTGATTTTAGTGAGACCGGATCGGTGATGTACTTTTTCAAAGGACTCAATTATTACTCCGGAGAAATTCTGGTGGATAGTTTTAGGAAAACGGAACAAAGTCTTTTTCCTTCTACTTTTAAAGGCCCTACGATTGGGACGGAAGGAGATCGAGATCTTTTCTTTTTTAAAGATAGCATCTTATTGTTTTCGAGTTATCGCGATGGCGGCTATGGTGGCAGTGATCTTTATATCACTGTTTTTTCCAATGGTAGCTGGACCTTGCCTAAAAATCTGGGCGCCCAAATAAATAGTGCTTACGACGAGCGAAGTCCTTTTCTTTCTAAAGATGGTCGTACCCTCTATTTTAGTTCCAATGGCACCAATGGTATTGGTGGACTTGATGTTTTTAAAGCGAGGTATGATGATAATACAGAAAGCTGGTCTGTTCCCGTCAACATGGGTGGACCGATCAATTCTGCTGGAGATGATTCCTTTTTTCGATTGTCTAAAGATGGACTAAAAGCTTTCTTTTCTTCTTCTCGAAAAGATGGATTAGGAGAACGTGATATTTTTGTAGCTTACTTCAAAGGCTATCAAAATGAACAGAGAAAAGACTCCAATCCTATATGTTTTCATTCGGTGCCAGCGTACAAAAGAGCACAGTCAGAGGGTACGCTAGTGAGTAGCACTCCAGATATCCCAAATAATGCTGGTGGCATGGATCCCAACCAGCCAACTTTTGAGGCAGGAGAAATTCAATCGCATGAATTTTCTTCTTTGTATTTTGGTACAGATGAAAATGTGTTGACCACTAACAACTTAAAAGAATTGAATCGGATCGCTCGATTGATGATCCAATATCCAAAATTAAAACTGCAAATTAATAGTCATTTTGATGGAAGTAGTCCTGCTCAGTTTGATCTTTTCTTTTCTATAAAACGAGCAGAAAAAGCAGCGGAATATCTGGTCAATAATGGGGTGAAACCGTCCAATGTTTCTGTCATAGGATCTGGGTCTAATTATCCCATTGCCAGACAAGTATCGGAAGGCGTTAGGGCGAATGCTATAAACTTTAACCGTAGACTGGATATGAGCTTTTCCAATATGGAAAATTTGCCTTTAGCCATACAAATAAAAGCACCTAAAGTACAAGCCAGCTTGCAAGATACCAGAGGCGATTATTATAAGAGATCGACGACAGGCTTGTCTTATAAGGTTCAGGTAGCTGCAATTCGCCAAAACTATATAAGTGATATTATCTTAAATTACTCCGATCCAATGGTAGAATCCAGAATGGATCAGGATATTTATAGGTATAGTGTAGGACTTTATAAAACGTATGAATCCGCAGAAGAGTTGAAAAAAGAGTTGTTGACTAAAGGGCTTACCGATGCCTTCATTGCTCCTTATATCAATGGAAGGCGGGTCAATAGAAGCGATCTTCGATTATTTACTCAGGTATATCCTGACTTGGTTAATTATCTGTCAAATACGGGTGGATAAGCTGACAAAGCGCAATATCCTGTTGGGATATAGAGTTTTTGTTAAGACTTTCGCAATAGAAGGGAAGTATTGAAGTGGTAAGATGTTGAGCTACTTAAATGGTATTTATTTATACCTTGGTGAATGAATAAGTGGTTTAGTGTTTTGATTTAGGTATAAAAAAGCTCATCTTAGCCTGCCTTTTAGAGGGAATATTCTTTAAAGAAAGGGCTCCGAGTTCCAAAAAAGAGTACAGATGAAAACCATTGAATTTTTTAAAGAGGGGATAAAGAATCTAAAAACAATAGGAACACTTACGCCTAGCTCTAAGTTTGTATGCAAGGAGATGGTGAGCTTTATTGATTTTTCAACGGCCACTGTAATCGTTGAACTAGGAGCAGGGGATGGTGTAATCACCAAACACATTCTAAAAGGGATGCGACCAGACGCTAAATTATTGGTCTTCGAAGTCAATGAAGCTTTTTGTGAACTACTCTATAATATCAAAGATGATCGCCTGATCGTCGTACCTGATTCCGCAGAAAAAATTGGTGAATATCTCGAAAAAAACAAACTAAAAAATACAGTAGATTATATCA
Source organism: uncultured Saprospiraceae bacterium (assembly GCA_938015925.1). GTDB lineage: Bacteria > Bacteroidota > Bacteroidia > Chitinophagales > Saprospiraceae > CALLVY01. The sequence goes on along the minus strand of CALLVY010000458.1, from coordinate 8,957 downwards.
TTTCCGCCATTCCATTTGTTTCTCTTCCAGATGATTTGTCCTACAGGATTGTAGAAACTTCTCGCGATCATTTAGCAGAAGGAGGCCTCTACGTACAATTGCACTATTCGCTTTTGGTAAGAAAAATGTACAAAAGAATTTTTGGAAATGTAGATGTCAATTTTGTGCCCATCAATATTCCGCCAGCCTTTGTTTTGGTAAGCGAAAAAAGATAAAATAAAAATTCCAAAATAGAAAATCTTGACGACTCCCAATTAGTCGCTTTTATTCCAACAATTGAACCTGGTCTCCAAAGGTCTTCTTTACTCCATCCCAATCCTTACTGATCCCTAAGATAAATCCTCCTCCTCCAGCACCGCAAAGCTTGAAACAATACTTTCCTTCCATCAATCCTTTTTTCCAAGCTTCTTGAAAAACCTCCGGAATCATCTCTGCAAAGTAAGTCAACTGCAATTGGCTAATCTCCTGATAAGTGCTTCTTAATTTTTCCCAATCTCCTTGAAGGTAATTTTCGATTGCTTCCTTATTGAATTGGAGTAAAGGTTGTAATGCTCGCTGAACAAAATTCTGATCCTGGCATTTTTCTAGAAAAATTTTTACCAAAGGTTCCGTCTTCCTGGCTTTTTGCGTATCCAATAAAAATAAAAAAGGAGCATCGCTTCCGCGAACAGGTAAACTAACTTCCTCCAAATGTTCCGCAGAAAATAAATGCACCGCTTTGCTCAAATAAGAGACCAAAGGATCGGTTCCAGAACTAGAGCCATGAAAAAAACTTTCTATCTGCGCCAAGGCATTTTTTAAGGGTGCCAAATCTTTACGAATCTTTTCTGTCGCTCCATAGCGATCATAAATCGCTGCACACAAAGCTCCCGAACTTCCCGCACCATAGCCTCCTGGAATCGTAGATTTAAAATACCATCCTGAGGCCAGGTCTTTCCGAAATTTTTGTAGTTGAAGTGGTGCCAATAAGGTTTTAGCTTTTTCCAAACCTTCCAAGTGTTGGCAGAGTTGAGCTAGGTTTTGTTGCAAGCTAAGAGCGGTGTCTCTTGGTTTTGCTTTTGCCCAATGTCCGCTATAGGCAGCGAGTGGCATCGCCAAAGCTTGTCCGCCTTTGATGATGGTGTATTCTCCGAAGAGTAAGATTTTTGCGGGAAAAGAGGAATTGATGCTGCTGATGTTTTTGAATTTGTAAAGGGCTAATATACAAAATGATTATTGGTCTTGCTGCTTCTGGTTTTGAATCTATTTTAAGATGTCTAAGGAATAAAAGGACTGGAGGTCCTAATTAGGAATTCGTTGCAAAAGCCATTCTCGTTCGGAGAGAATTTCCGTCGCTTCAATTTCCTGGCGTAGCTTTTTGCGTTTGCCCTTATCGAGTTCTTCTAAGGCGACCAACTTGCGAACCAAGCGAATAATGTTGAGGTAATTGCTTCTGTGATAATCGCTCACTTCTCTTCTTCGGATAAAATTATGAAGACTGTCCAGGTGAAATTCGAGTAAGTCAAATTCTTCCAACTCAAAGTAAATTTTAAGGAGTAGCGTTTTGGAGATTAAATTATTGATCAAATCTTTATACTCCGAATGCTGTAGTAGGAGCATTGCTTTTTTATAATTTCCATAAGCATATTCCAAACGGGCGCGACTAAAATTGACAATGTTGACCCGGTATTCATCTTCCAATCTTTCTTGATATATTTCGATGAATTCTTCGAGCCAAATATATTCTTGTAATTTAATCGAAATGGCTACGATGTTATTAAAGGTAAAAGAAGACAGACGATTATCTTCCAGTAAAAAATTAGCCGATAAACCTTCCTGATAGAGTTCCCATACCTGACGAGAGAAAGGAGTATTTCTTCTATTGATCTGCCGGATACAGAGATTAATGGCTACTAAGTACAAATCTTTTTGTTCTTCCTCGGTAAAGAAAGATCGATTTTCCTGCAGCTGATTTCTAAATTGTAGAAAGTGGTCTAAAGTCTGTCCGCCAGTTAGAAAACGAAAACAATAATAATAGGTCGCGATTGCGGGGTACTGTAGGTAGTTTCCATTTTCAATCTCTTGGAGGAGTGGTGGTAATAGCCCATAGTTATAACTGGTTTTATAGACCGCTTCATGGGTGAGTTGGGTGCAGGTGTGCTGCAGTTTTTTCATGAGATAGAGCTGGTCAATCGTATCCGAAATCTCTTGGAGGTTTAATTGTCCAGTTCTTTGTGTTTGCGTTTGAAACTGCATGTGTAATACTTGATGCTCATGAAGTTTGCTGAAATAATCAATATTCCGCACCTTACTTTTTTCAAGTAGTTGATCTGCCTTTTTCATGCAGCTGTCAAAATGTTTGCTTAATCCCCTGCGACGATAAATATTAGCCAAGAGTAAGCGATTCTCAATCGCCGATTGTCGATGATGAGCAATCAACAAGTACTCTTCTACCAATGCCAATAAATCGCTTTTGCTACCTCGAAGCTGAGTGTCGTCATAAGCTTGTCCTGGAAAAGTATTTTTATAGAGCTCTTCTGAAGAGGGAAGTGCTTTGTTCTTCCATCGATTGGCGGAAAGGCAGGCAAATAAGCGAGGGAGATCTTCTCGGCGGGTGAAAAAAGGAGACTTTAGTAACTTGCGAATTTGTCGAATTTCCGTCTTATCAAGTGTATTTATGAGCTTGTTCAGTTTGTTAGTCGCCATAAGTGCTTATTTTTATTCCACAAAAATGTATTTTATTTTACTGATAATCAATTAATTATGATTTTTTGTAGTAATTTTTTTTCCACAAATTGAAATATTTGTCTTTGTTTTGCTCAGATAAAAAGGGAATTTTTGTTCTATCAAAATAAAAACAAGATGAACGAGCGAATGAAAAAACTAGCCCCCCTGTTTATTACCCTATTTAGTCTAATGTTGGCTACTCCCTTTACTTCCTTTGCACAAGGCTGGGAAAAGGTGATCAATACGAGTGAACGAGATTTTGGAATCTCTACCGCAGAAACCCAAGATGGTAATTTTGTTGTCGCTGGAACGAGTCTCAATGGACTGGGAACCGCTTCCGAGAGTAGTATCTTTTTAACTAAAATTGACATACACAGCAATACGCTTTGGACACAATCGTATGGCTTTGCAGATGGCCTTGATTATGTTTATCAAGTGATTGCCACCTCTGATGGAGGCTTTCTGCTAGGAGGAAGGTCACAAACTAATGGAAGTTATTTGCAATCATATTTAATAAAAACAGATGCCAATGGTACGGAAGAGTGGTCTAATCTTTATGAAAATGTCTCAAATGCACCTAGTGAAATCAGAGCGATTATTGAAAGTAGCAATGGCGATTTTATTTTCACCGGGAACGAAGACCTTCTCTCTCATGATTTAAGTATCGGAAGGGTAGATGCTAGTGGTAATCTTTTGTGGATGAATTCCTACTACGCAAATGAAGCAGATGAAGGTTTTGCTTTGACGGAAACCGCACAAAATGAAATTGTTGTTACTGGATTTACCAATGGAGGAAGTGGAAGTAATAAATTTATGTTATTTAAAGCGGATGCGGATGGGAATAAACTTTGGTCCAAAACTGGCGCTGACTTTTCGGTGGGGCGGTTTGTGCATTTGGAAGACAATGGAGAAATTACAACCATAGGGAGTGAAGGTAGTCAAGGTGTTACGATGGCAAGGTTTAGTGAAGATGGAGATCTATTATGGAGGAAAGCGGTGACCACTGGTGGTATTTTGACTTTCATGAATCAGGCTTCACCAACAGCTGATGGAGGTTATGTAATGTCAGGACTAACATTTGTTGGGAATCAAGATGGTGCTTTTATTCTTAAGCTGGATAATCAGGGCGATAGGCAATGGGTTCAGCTTCATGGAGGAGCTACAAGGACTGAGCTAAGGGGAATTATACAAACCAGTAGTTTGGAATACCTAGGAGTGGGAAGCCAAAATCCCAATACTCTTCCTGCAACCAATAATGTATATGTCGTAAAAACAGATTCCCTGGGACGTTTGTATTCCAATATCATCAATGGTCGAATTGCTAACGATACCTCGATGGATTGTCTGGTAGATAGCTCTGAGGTCGGTTTGGTCAATTGGATTGTTGAAGCGCGTAAAGATGCAACACAAAGCTTCTTTGGAAGTAGCGATTCTTTAGGGAATTATGAGATTACTGCGGATACCGGAGCCTATCATTTGATTTTACATTCTCCCAATCCTTATTGGGGAATTTGTACGGATAGTGTACCGCTCTTACTAACCGAGTTTTATGATACCACTACGGTAGACTTCGCCGTTCAACCTGATATTGAATGTCCGCTGCTTGTAGTGGATGTGGCAACCCCATGGCTTCGTCGATGCTTCGATAATGTGTATACCGTTAACTATTGCAATGATGGAACCATGCAAGCCGATTCTGCTTATGTAGATATTCATCTTGATCCGTACCTCAACTTTATCAGTGCAAGTATTCCAGAGCAAATGATAAGTGCCAATGAGTACCGATTTCAATTAGGAGATCTAGCTATTGGTGCCTGTGGTTCTTTTAACTTTACGGTCAATGTGGATTGCGATTCTACTGTGCTTGGACAAAACCATTGTGTGGAAGCACACATTTATCCAGATTCTTTGTGCTTGCCTATGAATCCTAATTGGTCAGGTGCTTTTGTCGAAGTCGATGCGGAATGCCAAGACAGTGTGTTACAATTTACGATTGAAAATACTGGAGCGGGATCAATGGATGGTCCATTGCGATATGTAATCATTGAAGATGCGATTTTGATGCACCATTCCTCTTTTGAGTTGATTGCTGGAGAATCACAAGAAATTCCTTTGGCAAATAATGGCGCTTCCTATTTGATTTATGCCGAACAAGAACCAGGTGCTCCGGGTCAATCTGTTCCGATTCTTTCGGTTGAGGGTTGTGTCAGTACCCCAGGCTTTCCTTTCTCCACTGGTTTCGTCAATCAGTTTTCACACAATGACCTCAATCCTTTTATTGATATAGATTGCCGAGCAAACAGAGGCAGCTATGATCCAAATGATAAGCAAGGCTTTCCACTGGGCTACGGAGCAGAACACTTTATTGAAGCCAATACACCGATTGATTATATGATCCGTTTTCAGAATACCGGTACGGATACGGCCTTCACGGTAGTGATTAAAGATACCTTGTCTGCTTGGCTAAATCCGGCAAGTCTGCGAGCAGGTGTGTCTAGTCATCCTTATGAGTTTTCTCTCTCCGGTGGTGGTATCGCGACTTTTACTTTCAACAATATTTTATTACCAGACAGTACCACAAACCTTGCTGGATCCAATGGATTTGTAAAATTTAGAATCAATCAAGAGGCGGATAATGCCATCGATACCCGGATCGAAAACCGAGCCGCTATTTTCTTTGATTTCAATCCTCCGATTTTTACCAACACGACTTTTCATACGATTGGAGAAGACTGGTTGAGTATTATTTTGGATACGAAAGATTTAACAAGTTCTTTGGAGGATATCAAAGTATATCCCAACCCGCTTCGATCCAGTGCTTTATTTGACTTAGGCGATCAGCAGATCAAAAACGGGCAATTTGTGCTCTATAATACCCAAGGTCAATTAGTTGGCTTACAGGATTTTAGTGGAAGTACTTTTACTTTTGAAAGAAATCAGTTATCGTCCGGCTTCTATTTTTTCAACATTAGAGAAGAAGGTAAATTGATTGGAAAAGGAAAGCTTATTATCCAATAATCTAGCGGAGAATAAGCAAAACAAGAAAGATGTTTTCGAGCCTATCCAAATTGTTTTTTTGGATAGGCTTTTTGTATGCCATGTATACTTTTACTTGCAGGTATGATTTTATCATTATGTACTGGTTTTGACTTTGATTACTTAAGAGTGACTTTTATTTTTGTTTTTTTATTGTTATATTACTTAGCGCGTATTTAGAGAGTATTCAAAAAATAACTAAAACTAAATACAATGTTCAAAAAACAACTCCTCTTCGGAATCCTTTGTTTCCTCTTTTCTATTCCTTTTATCTCCGCACAAAATTTTCCTGATGCTATTTCCTTCGCTGGTCTTGTAGTAGAGGGAACTTTGGATCATACCACAACGGAATGGTCTACCGATCAAAAAATGATTTATACGATTAATTGGGTGAAAATCAAGTCTGTCTTTCAAGGACAAACCAATCAAGAACGACTAGTTCCTGTTTTGTCAGAAGGTGGTGCCAAAGACGAGGGTTTATTAGTGGTCAGTCATGCTTGGGCAATGCATCTCGGATATGATTATTTATTGGCACTGGAACCTTGTGAAAATTGTATAACAGGGATGACTACCTATCAACCCATAGGAAGTCTGACTACCTTTAATGAGGGAGCATTTATTAAAGAGAAAAATAAATGGCAAAATCGGCCTAATGTAGTGAGCTCGTCCGCTACCATTCCTTGCAAAGGAGCATTTTCCGAAACGGATGAACTCTTTATTCGATTTAGCAATATTCACATTACAGATGTTGTCAATAAATTGGCTTATATTGATATACAAACCAGAACTACACAATATGCCAAACCAATAGAATTCCTGTCTACTGAAATAGAGTACGACAGTGATTTTTTTGGACTATCAGTGATTAGTAATTCTGTCTTACAAATGCTGGAAATGATGAGATACTTACTATCGTAGGAAGCAACTTTGGTGTGTTTCAGAGAGGTGTTGATCCTGGAAATAATGGAGATGGTAGTTCTGTATTGTTCACTAATGGGGATTATGTTGATAATAATAGTACAGGGCCTCCTTTTAGTGCTGCTGGCCGCGCTGATTTTATTATCAATGATATTTTGGAATGGACAGATACTCGTATTCGATTAAAAGTTCCTTCTACGGATTTTGAAGATGGAGTACATGGCCCTGCGGCTACTGGCAAATTTAAGGTGCGTAGAGGATGTGGTAAAGAAACCCAATCTACAGAGAAATTAAATATCCCTTATTCTTTAATGAATTATCGGTTAACCAATGATGCTGATGTATTCGAACTGGGCCTACGTAATCTTAATGGTTCTAATGGAGAACAGAATGGATATGTTTTTCAATATAGTTCTGATGTACTTAACGGGGGGAGCATCAATGTAAAAAATGCTTTTGAAACTGCATTACAAACCTGGTGTCAGGAAACCCATATTCGATTTAAAACTAGTAGTACTCTTTCTCCTACGATGCTTGGAAATCCAGAGGATGGAGTTAATTCCATTACACTCGAATCCGTACCTGGACAGGCAGGCTTGGCAGTAGGAAATCAATATTATAAAATTGACTGTGAGGACAGTGAAGAAGAACGGACTGGTTATGTTTTAGCAGATTTGGATTTTAAAGTAGATCCAAGTTTTTTTCAAAACGGATCGCAATCGCGGGCGATTCGAGTCTTTGAGCACGAACTAGGACATGCTCATATGATCAACCATGCCAAATGTATTGCAAGTGGTTCTTGTATTGGACCTTTGATGGAAGCTAAAGGAGGTACTTCGATTCAAACCGTTGACATCGACGGAGCCAAAAGAGTATTCAATACCAGTAAGTCAATCATAGAATCTAATAGCTGCTTTCAAAATGGAATGCCAATAGACGTCGTACCCATCGCTTCCGGTGAATGTGGTTTTTTGAATGCACTAAATGACTTACAGACTATTTCTTTTCAAGTGACTCCAAATCCAGGTAATGATTTATTTTTATTAGAAAATTTACCTGCTGCTGCCCAATTACTATTGGTAGATTTTACGGGTCGAAAACTGCTTGCAAAGGAGATTGAAAATACCAGTACCAGCTTGGATTTGACTAACTATCCTTCTGGAACTTATTTACTTGTCGTTTCTACCAAAGAATCCATTGGCCACTATAAAATCATAAAACTATGAGACCTTTTTACTACTTATGGGTGTTTATGCTACTCATTATGTGTAGTGCCTCGACTTGCGACCAACCAGAAGATATTGCGGTATGCAGTCCTGCTCCGATTGAAATAATCAATGTAGATACCTTGGCATATTCTTCTACAGACCGCAATGATGTGCCCCCCCCACCAGATAAAGAATGGCGAGACATAGATACCAGTACCTTTGATGAATGTCAAAAAAAAGTGTGGTATTATCTGGAACAAATGTATCCCATTAACGAACCCAATGCTCATAATTACTTTATCTACGGTTTAAAAAACGAGCCGGATGAACACTTTGCTCGTTGGGATTATTATGCCCAATTTGTTTATTTTTTTACAGATACCTTGACACGGAGTTATCTCTACCAAGCAGAGTTAGATTGTCAGAAACTGGATACTACTTTCTTTCTTCAAACCATTGGAGCTCCAACTTTTAAAACCTATAATACCTTAGATGTTAATTATTTTTATCATTATAAGGTGCGCTATCGAAACGGCCCTTGCCCCAATATTTTTGATATAGAAAGTCCTTATTATACAGGAAGGTTTAATAGTTCCTATTTTGATCCTTGTGGGATGCTAAAAGTCAATTTTAAGAAATCAGATGGGCAATTGTTTCATGCTTTGGGGGCATGGTAAAGACTCCATTGGGCACAATAAAATCCTAAAAGCAGGAAACCTCATTGAAGAATGGAATAAGTAGGAGGACACCAATGAACCATTTTATAATTTTAGTTTATTTCGTCACTCTACTTATATAATCCCTTTTAAGGCTTCATTAAAAGGACTTTCCGTATCTTCGCACCGTGGAAAATCTTCAGACCTTGCTGGGGCTGTATCGGGATGATCAACGAACCCAGCAAATTGTAAAAGCGCTACAAGCGTCCACTCCTTCCCACCTACAACTCGTAGGCATGATAGGAGCACAGGATTCCTTTGTCCTGGCCGGAACCTACCTCGCTCATCCCCAGCATCATTTAGTCATCGCAACCGATAAAGAAGAAGCGGCTTATTTACAAAATAACCTCGCCAATCTATTTGCAAAAAAATC
>CALLVY010000457.1 GCA_938015925.1 uncultured Saprospiraceae bacterium | reverse complement strand
CCAGCTTGATCATGATCTCGACTAAATCGATCTCCTGGATCAACGCCACCCAGGAAGCCACCTACACCTTCTCCAATTTCAACATGACCATCTGGTCGGTATTGGGTAGTGATTTGAGCATGGGAAAGGAAGTAAGGAAGTAGGGAAATGAGGAAGAGTGTAAATTTTGCAATTTTCATGGGTAAGTTTTAAGTTGGTTTGTAAGCTACTTGGACGACCAGAAAGAGAATAGGTTTAATCGGAAGACAATGTTTAATGCAAATGAATCAAAGTGGACTTGATTTCCATCAAGGGCTATCCCGAATCTTTTAGCGTCCCAAAGAATGGAGAAGGAATAGGAATGGAACCTGCAAAGTATATTAATTGACAAATACCTTACACTCAACTTAGCAAAATATGATTACTTTTAAGGATGTTTCTAATTGGTCTGTAAACGAACTTTCGATGATGTAGGCTAATTTTAATCTCACTATTTTGCAAACCCCTAATTCCATATGATTAAAGCAAATACTTCTACCATACCATCCTTGCTATTGTGTTTGATGACGCTCTCGCTTTTTGGTCTCTACTCTTGTCAAGAGTCCAGTCCAGAATTCAAATCCAAAAATAAACTAGAACAAAAGCATGGCCCTGCCGACGAATTTTTCATCCAAAGAGCTGGTCCCGATGGTAAGTTTGCAATAGAAGCCTATTCCAAAGCCCTCAACCAAGTTAAAACTCAGGCAAAATCCAGATCAATAGGTGGATTCGATCTGGATTGGGAAACACAAGGGCCAGGAAATATAGGTGCCCGAATCAATACGGTGGCTGTTCATCCCACTGATGAAAATATCATCTATGCTGGCTTTTCGGCTGGCGGTGTATTCAAAACAACCAATGGAGGATTGGATTGGGAACCTATTTTCGATGAGCAAGTATTCTTGTCGATCGGTGCTATCGTACTCGATCCTCAAAACCCGGATATTGTTTATGTAGGAACGGGCGATCCAAATATTTCTGGTTTCCCTTTTATTGGCGATGGCTTATACCGAAGTATGGATGCCGGACAAAGTTGGACTAAATTAGGTTTGGAAGAACAAAGAATCATTTCTAAAGTAGTCATTGATCCCAGCAATTCTTCTAAAATATTTGCCGCATGTATGGGCTTGCCTTTTGCCCGAAATAATGAAAGAGGTTTGTACCGATCTGAAGATAATGGGAATACCTGGCAGCAAATACTTTTTGTCAGCGACTCCACTGGAATTACCGATCTGGTAATCGATCCAGATAATCCACAAGTACTTTTTGCTGCTGCCTGGGATAGAATCAGAAATAATAGAGAATCCTTGATCAGTGGGACAGGTGCCAAAGTTTATAAATCGACGGATGGAGGAGACAGTTGGACCATTGTTGAAGCGGGCTTACCCAGCGATATGCCGCATTCCAGAATTGGCCTCGCTATTTGCGAAAGCAATCCCGATGTTATCTATGTACAATACATCCACCCGGAAAATTACCTCTTAGAAGGAATCTACCGAACCGATGATGGTGGAGATTCCTGGTTTGAAATTCCTACCGATGATGCGACTGGATTAAGCTCCTTTTCAATGGGAGGCTTTGGTTGGTACTTCGGAAAAATCCGAGTCAATCCCAAGGATGAAAACGATATTTACCTTTTGGGCGTGGATATTTGGCGAACCAGAAATGCCGGACAAACCTGGGATCGCGCAGCTCCCGCCTGGTGGAGCTATGAGGTACATGCCGACAAACACGATTTGGTGTTTTTACAGGATGGCGGAGTCTTACTGGGAACGGATGGCGGTTTGTATAAATCAGATGCGGATAATACGATCTGGGAGGATATTGAAAATATACCGACGACTCAATTTTATCGAGTGGCCTATAATCCCTTTTTACCAGAATACTATTATGGTGGAGCTCAAGACAATGGTTCCACTGGAGGAAATGCGGATGATATCAATAGTTGGGAGCGGATTTATGGTGGCGATGGTTTTCAAATGGCCTTTGATGAAGAGAATCCCGAACGGTTTTTTGTGGAGACCCAAAATGGAAATATCAACATGACGACGGATGGTGGTTATAGTTTTACCACAGGAGATGATGGTATTGACAATTCGGATCGGAGAAATTGGGACATGCCATATTTTATCAGTTCTTTTTCGTCCAATATCCTTTATGCAGGTACGCAGCGGGTCTACCAGGGCATTGGAGAAATACCGACCTGGACGGCCATTAGTGAGGATTTGACCGATGGTGATATAGATGGAAATCTTTACCACAATATTACCGCCATTGATGAATCTTCTTTAGACCAAGGTTTGCTCTACGTCGGAACCGGCGATGGGAATCTTTGGCGAGGCGAAGACGGTGGCACCAATTGGACTTCCATTTCTAATAACTTACCCGATCAGTATGTCACTTCTGTAGTGGCTTCTCCTTCGGATACCAATACGGTCTATGTTACTTACTCTGGTTATCGCGATAATGATTTTATCCCACGTATCCATCGCTCCACCGATCGCGGAGAAAGCTGGGAAGACATTTCCAATAACCTGCCGGATATTGCCATCAATGATGTAACGATCCTTTCGGAATACTCGGATTCTATTTTGTTTGTTGCGACCGATGGTGGTGTTTTTGGATCCAATACGGCGGGTACAGAATGGGAAAGACTAGGAGCCAATATGCCCATCGTCCCGGTTTATGATATCCTCATCAATCCAGTAACCAATGAATTGGTCGCAGGGACTTTTGCCCGTTCGATTATGTCCTATCCTTTGGATTCTATCTCTACACCGGATGATATTGTTGTGGTCAATACTTCTAAGCCCAAGAGCATTGTGCCGCAAGGCATCAAGGTGTATCCTACAGTAGCTACTGATTTTGTTCAGGTCGAAGTGAAAAATACAGAGCCTGGGAAAAGGATAGAGTGGGTAGTGATTTCTCTAAGTGGTCAAGTGATGCATCAATCTTCCAATGCGGTCAATGAAGATGTTTCTGAGCAATTGGATATTTCTAATTTCCCGGCTGGACAGTATTTTGTAAAAGCCAAAAATCGACACAAGGTAATGTCTGGTGTTTTTATGAAAATGTAAATATTTTAAGCACTATTGTAAAAAAGCTTCCAGGTCAAATTTGATCTGGAAGCTTTTTTATTTTGATCTTTATACTGCTGATTCGTATCAGGTCTGAAGGGCTTAGACTCCAGCCACTATTCCTGCATTCAAGGCATCAAGTGCAGACATTTGTGTACAATTATTGACCGCACTGACTTCATAAGGCCCTACCCATTTAGTGCTGAATGTATTAGCAGTTGGATTCGGATCTTTTGCATATTCCCAAACGGAATTGGCATTTAGGAGGATAAATTCTTTATACTTGATTTTATCAGGATCTGAATCAGGAAGACTCTGGTAGAGGTCTACGAAGTAGCGCATAAAAATACCTTTAAAGCATTTTTGATTACGGTTACAATTCCCTGGATTCAATTCGCAGGGTTCTCTTAATACTCCATTTTGATAGGTTAAAAAATGAATAGTTGCATCGCTTATTTTTTTTGCTTGTACCAGGTATTCGGGATTGGATTCAATCTTACTTAATTCTACCAAACCTCCTAAAATGACTCCCTGGTTATAGGTGTGTATCGCTTTATCTTGCTCCCGATAAACAGCACAAGAATGATCTTTGTCCAAACCGTTTTGTACTAAATTTCGATGGTCGATCATCGGTGTAGAATAGAACCAATCATATACTTTTTTTGCCCAATACATATATTGTGGATCTTGCGAACCTACCCGTAAATGAAGACGTGTAGACACCACCAAAAACAACTCATTCTGAATAGCAGCCTTATAAATTTTTGGATTCTTCTTCCAATAGAGTCCACCACCACAAAGATCATCCCAGCCAGTAAGCAATTCTATAAAAATGGCTTTGGAAATATCCAGGTATTTTTCTGGATAACCGATATTGTTTTTTTTACAAAAATCGTAAGCTTTCATCCAAGAGATGGCCCACCAGGAATTGTCGTCGTAAAAGATGTTGATAAAATTTTGATTGTAGTAATAAGCTGGGCCATCCTTATAAATTTCTTCAATGATATTGGAGTATTGATGATCTCCAGTTAAATCCATATAATCAATGATGGACTCAAAGGCAATAGCGGATCTCCAATTAGCCTCTGGTTCAAAAAGACCATCCTTACAGTCCTTATAGTAAGCCATTAATCCTTGTGCTGCTGCTGCTGCTGCTTTTGTTTTATAATCACTCATAATGATTTTATTTTTGATTGTTATTTTATTTCTATTGAAAATATTAATTAGGTGTTTAGGTGTTGGGAGATTAAAAAAAAATTCAAGACTAAATTAGCCTTGAATCTTTAAGAATTAGAAAGGCTTGCTTGTATTAAAAAGACTAGGGTTTAAGCCTAAACCATATTTAGCTAGTCTTTTATAAATTCTTCCTTTGGCTAACTCGCATCAGCCCCATCAAGCGGAGCACTTTCCCCCGCCAATAAAGCCGACAAGCTCTTCCAAAAAATCGGATCATTAAGCGCATAAAAAGTACCACCCCGACCATTTTGACTACT
>CALLVY010000456.1 GCA_938015925.1 uncultured Saprospiraceae bacterium | reverse complement strand
ATGAGGTGGAGACAAATACGTAAGAGGACAGACTTTTGATTAGAAATAAATGTATATTGTTGACGAATAATTGCTGTTTTGAAATGGATATAATAATATGGAAATGGAATTCACTGCTTATATCTAGCAAAACCTTCTTTAATAAATTAAAGCAAAAATATGTCTGAAGCAAAGCAGTCGATGTTTAGCGATGTACTCCAAGAAGATGAAAAAATATTATGGGAAGAATCCCCTCGTCTCTTGTTGTTTGACACTGAAGGGTTTTTTAAATTTGACCTAGAGAGAATACTTACAACACTAAGGTTTTTGTTGAGGTTTGAAATTATTGCTTCGGTCATTGTTCTTCCAATTGCTTTAATTGCATTAATTTTTTATGTGCTTAGTTGGCCTCTGAAAATAGTAGTTTCGATCATCGCGCTACTAATTTTGACCATGAAGTTTTTAAGAATGACCAAGAGTAAATATGCTTATTCCAATAAAAGGATTTTTATCAGTACCTGGAATTGGGGAAAGCAAACCTTAAACACTTTTGGGCTAGAAGAAATCGGACAAATATCGACAGAAGAATACCACAATAAAAGTGGCATCCTTCATTTTCTTCCTAAGAAACCTTTTAATTTTAAAACGAAAGGACTGCTCTCCGGACAGCATAGACATTATCCGACATTTGAATTCATTGGGGATATCCAAGAATTGGCGGAGGATATTAGGACGATTGTAAAAACTAGAAGAGGATCGGTTAATCAATAAAAAAAATGAAAATAAAACAAACCCTAAATATCCTAGCCCTAATGCTTTTACCAGCAATGATTTGGGCACAAGAAAACACCTCTCTGACTTGTCGAGATGGAATAGACAATGATGGAGACGGGCTCATTGATTGTTATGATAGCGATTGTTACAACTTGCCAGGTAGTAAATGCCTGGATTGTGCAGGAACACCATCTGGTACCGCTGTCATCGACAAATGTGGAATGTGCCTGGAGCCCACTGACCAAAGATTTAATCAAAGCTGTAGTAAAAATATTTATATCCCAACTGCTTTTTCTCCAAATTCCGATGGCATCAATGACACCTTTCGGGCCTATGTAAATTCTATAGGGCTTAAGCAATTTAGAACCTTTCGAGTTCATAGTAATAGTGGAGAGATTTTATTTTTAGCCGAAAATTTTGAGTTTTTTCAATCTTTTAATGATTATTCTTGGGATGGAACTTATAGAGGGAGGCTTATGAGTCCTGGTGTTTATCTCTATTATCTGGAAGTGGAGTTTATGGATGGTACGATTGAGCAGTTTGCTGGAGCAGTAAATTTGGTATATTAAAAAAGGAATAGCTATATTATCTAACAAAACCCAACCCTTTAGAGCTAGTAATAGGTCTTTACTAGTGAAAGACCTTCTTAATAAGCTAAAAATTTAAAAAATGAATAAATTAATACCTTTCATCTTTTGCCTATTCATTCTCGGCTGCTGTAAGGAAGACCTAAGTCAGACCAGTTCCGCAAGAGTTGATTTAAGCTCTTGTTTTAGTCCAGAGCTTGGACTGACGGAAGACGAACAATTTTTTTACAATGCCCAGGAAGGAGAATTGACCATCAACCCGAGCGGAGCTATAACTACGAACAACACCGGCTACTCCATCGAAAAAGGAACCAAGGAAGTGTTTATTTATCGACATATCCTGGAAAATAAAATCACCATTGATGACGACGAAGTAGAAATAAGAATACTTTTTCAAATTGATGAAAATCAGAAAGACTTTAAATTAAAGACCGTTTCAGATTTTGTAAATTCGAATTTTATTTATTCGGAATGTGGTATTGCATTGACATCTGTTTCTGGGGTGATAGAAGGAGAAAGGAAGTGTCATAAAATTTGGACGATTGATGCCAATTTGGAGATTAATAGATTTGGTAGCATTCAAAAGGTGAAAATAAATAATAAGGATTTTAAATTCTAAAAGCATCTAGCCAGAGTGAAAAAAAGTACTACTAGTCTGTCCAAGGAAAGTGATCTACAAAAAAAGCCTATCCTCACGAGTCTTGAACTCCAAGGATAGGCTTTTTTATTGCGTTGTAAAAGCTCTTAGCGAAGCACTAATTTTCGAGTACTGATTCCTTCTGTAGAACTCAGGCTAATCACATACAAGCCCTTCGGAAAACTACTCCAATCAAAAGACTCCGTATAATTAGCCGAAATATTCCGAAGCTGTTTCTCCAAAACAACTTTCCCAGAATAGTCCATGAGCTGCAACTGATAATCCCTAGATTCCTTGGTCTCGATATTTAACTGCACAAAACCAGAACTCGGATTTGGAGCAATGGTCAATTCCGTCGCAGCATCCAATCGATCTTCAATACCTGCAAGAATGTTTTCAAAACCTATGGCATAGAAGACATTGGCATTAGAAGTACTGACCGCATGCGCAAGGATATCAAAAGAATTGCCATTCAAGGTTCCTTCAATAATCTTGGCGTTTGTAAAATCTGCAATGTCATCGGATTCCATCAATACCAGTCTTCTGTAATTGGAGATGTCATAATTGGTGAGATCAAAATTAAAAGAGAGAATTGGGTTTTCCTGATGCACCATGGCCCAAAACAGGCAAGTTACCGCATCAATTCCCGCAGGAAGAACATGGCCACAAATGGGCAAATTGGCCGTATTCGTTTCAAAAACCGTAGATTGAATTCCCGTCATGCCATTGCCCGTTACCCTAAGCCCCTCCAGGGTATAGCTTTCTTGTCCTGACCAAATCCCGCCAATCGCTGGTCCCGAAGCTGCGAAATATTGATTGTTTTTAAAAGGAACGGAACTGACCGTTCTGTCATTAGAGCCACTCATTGTGCCTGGATTATTAGCGTTAGGCGAGTGATCGGTAATTATTGCACCTGTTTCATCATATCTGTGGTATAATCTTAAAAGAGGATGGGCCGGATGATTATCGGTAACCCTCCGGTGCATCCAATCTTTAATCGTAGCAGCGGGAAGGCTTTCATGCCAAAATCGGAGCTCCTCTATTTCTCCCTGATAAGTTAAAACGCCTAGATCCCAACCTGCCGTGCCAATAATTAAAGGAACATCAGCAATAAAGCCATTGTCTCCATTGAGCACATTGGTTTCACCAACCAATTCTCCGTTGATATACAATCTCATTTTATCATCACCTACATAAGTAGCGGCGATATGCGTCCATTGATTGGCAACCAAAGTTCCCGCAATCAATAAGCTTTTTGTGCCTGTATTGTTGAATGTTTCATATCTAAGACTTCCATCCTGAATTCCGAGGATATAACCATCTTTAAACTCATCTGTGATTTTGCTGAATAGTTTTTGATCCGCCACGACCTCCGGAGTTCTAATCCACATTTCAATAGTATTGGCGTCATTTTTATCCAAAGAGCCATCGCTATTATCTTCTACAGATACATAACCAAGGTCATTCCTTAGAGCGGAGCCTCCGTTTTGTGCGCAACTTAGCATCGGGAAAGCAGCTAGAAATAAAAATACAAGTACATTTTTTGTCATGATAGACGTTTTTGTGGGTTTGGATAAATTGGACAATTTACCTTAGTTTAGTTGTTATTAATTTAAGGATTTATCGATATTAAGGATTGCATATTTTATGCCAAGCATCGTACTTATAAATAAGGAGATGCCCTAATGTCAGACAATATGAAGTAGTGATATCTAAAAGCAGCCTTACTTAAAGTATTAATTTTTATTTCAATCCTTTTCCCAATGATAATATTTGTCTTATCATTGAGCTGATTTAAATGATTCGTACCAAAAAAGTAAACCTGTCTGAGTTTGAATTGGATTAAAGAAATATACCCCATCTTTCAAGCGATACAAAGCGCAAAGATTTTTGACGACCAAAAATATTTTGCGGATTGTATTCCTATCGGCGACTTAGAAACTATTAGAACTGCTTTTGAAAAGGTACCGAATAATCAATTGGAATTAAGGAACTTTGTTGAAGAATATTTTGAATTGCCAAAGCCTTATGCTGTTCGCAATAAAACAAAGACTGGGATAGTAAAACACATTGATTCCTTGTGGTCGGTACTCACCGCAAATGAGACCCAAGACAAAGGAAGTTTAATCGGCGTGCCAGAGCCATACGTCTTGCCTGGCGGCAGGTTTAGAGAGTTTTATTATTGGGATAGCTTTTTTACGATGTTGGGACTCCAGGCGAGTGGGAGAGTGCCACTCATCCGATCCATGGTTCGAAATTTTTCCTTCCTGATCCAAAAAATTGGTTTTATCCCAAATGGCAATAGGACTTACCTGAGTTCCAGGTCTCAACCGCCCTTCTATGCTTTGATGGTCGATTTGTTGTCCCAAATAGATGGCGATCAAGTGCTTCTAGACCATTCTAAAAGTTTGGAAAAGGAATATGCTTTTTGGATGAAAGGCAAAGGCCAGTTGACTAAAGCTGGTGCCAATGATCGAGTCGTATTATTGGAAGGCGGAGAAATAGGCAACCGATATTTTGATCCCGAAAATGAACCTCGACCAGAATCGTACATGGAAGATGCCAGTCGCATCGCTCCAGCAAAAGATATTGAAATATACAAAGAACTTAGATCCGCCTGCGAATCGGGCTGGGATTTTTCTAGTCGTTGGATGCACGAAGCCGATGATTTGGATACGACTTATACGACACAGATCATGCCTGTTGATTTGAATTGTTTGTTGTTCTTTTTGGAAAAAACGCTAGAGAAATGCTATGTGCTTCTAGGTGATAAAAACACCGCAGAACAATACCACCAATACGCTGCGAACCGAAAAGAAATGATCAATAACTATTTTTGGAATAAAGACCTTGGCTTATATCAAGATTATGCGATCCAGGAAAAAAGATCTACCCCTGCTCAAACCCTCGCAAGCTTGTATCCTTTGTTTCTCCATATTGCTCCACATGATCGCGCCCAAAAAGTACTGGATTCCATGGATGCAAAGTTTTTAAAAAAAGGCGGATTAATGACCAGCCTCTGTTTCTCCGGTCAGCAATGGGACGCGCCCAATGCCTGGGCGCCTTTGCAATACATCGGCTATATCGCAGCCAAAAATTACGACCGAAATGTTTTGGCCAAGCAAATAAAAAACAACTGGATGTCCAATGTAGAAACAGTTTTCGAACACAAAGGAAAACTAACCGAAAAGTACAATGCCATCGACACTTCCATTTCTGCCGAAGGCGGCGAATATCCCAATCAAGATGGCTTTGGCTGGACCAACGGCGTCTATTTGTTTTTTTCGACCCTAAAATAATACCCTAATTCCAATGAATTTATTGTGGCTTTTATATGCCCAAGCTCGCTGAATGCTACTGCCTTCCAAGCGAACTGGTTTTCTGGTCTCTGGCCACAGTAAATAGACTCCGCTGCTACTAAGCAT
>CALLVY010000455.1 GCA_938015925.1 uncultured Saprospiraceae bacterium | reverse complement strand
CTTGGTTTTTTGGTAAAAATAATCCAGTGAATCCATGAGGATTTCCAAATTATTTTGCTCGTTGATCGGCATCATTTCATTGCGCTTATCATCATCGGCAGCATGTAGAGAAAGTGCGAGATTAAACTTCACTTCATCATCGGCCAACTTGCGAATCATCTTGGCGATACCTGCGGTACTTACCGTGATTCGCTTGGGCGACATATTCAAACCTTCTTCCGAAGTAATCCAGTGTACACTTTCCAAAACACTCTTATACGCCAGCAAGGGTTCGCCCATGCCCATGTAAACGATATTGGTGAGTGGATGCCCGAAGGTTTCCATACATTCGCGATTCACCAAAACGACTTGATCGTAAATCTCTGCGGCATCCAAATTTCGGATGCGCTTCATTTGTCCCGTTGCACAAAACGTACAAGTAAGGCTACAGCCCACTTGCGAAGAAACACAAACCGTAAAGCGCTGGTCGCGCACGACCGGAATCAAGACCGATTCGATCATATGACCGTCGTGCAATTGATAACGAAACTTGATCGTCTTATCACTACTCCGCTGGACCTTATCTTCTACAATCGCCTGAATTACAAAATTTTCTTGTAAATACTCTCTGGTCGCCTTGGAGAGATTGGTCATTTCCTCAAAATGATGGGCCCCTTTCTGCCAAAGCCATTCATAGACTTGCTTGGCTCGAAACTTTTTCTCGCCCATTCCCAAAAACAACTCTTCCAACTGGTCGAGTTTTAATTTCCGGATATCCATTTTGACTGTATTCGTACTCATGTGGCAAAGATAGGGGAATTTATCCTGCAAAAGTAAGATATGCTCGGGCAAAAGGATTTGTCAAAAAAGCCATTCTAAACAAAATTTATCCCCAAAACATACAAACAATACATCTGCTTATTTTACACCTGATTCTATGATCTCTAAGATAGATTGCCGTTTTTTCCTTATTTTTGTACTATTCAAAAGGTCAAATAAATGGGAATTCCTAACATTTTGGAGTGGTTCTTGTCTTCTAGTATCAATACTCCCAACGATCTGCACCCTAAAAACTTTGTAATATGAAAAAAAGTACTTTTACCCTATCCCTTCTTTTTAGTTTTTTCTTCCTTCTATATTCTACGAATACTGCTTCTGCCCAGCAACAATGCTGCTGTGATGTTGGTGGAGGAACCACAATCTGTTTAAATTTCTCCGCCGCTGGTGGTGGTGACTGTATTGGTTCTTGCGCCTTATTTGGGTTTACCAATTCTGGAAGTGTTCCCCCTTATCCAGATGCTGCTACTTGTACATCTGATTGTACGGTTGTACCTATCGAACTCAGTCACTTTACTGCGAAAGTTACCCGAGAAGGAGTCGTACAGCTAAAATGGACGACAGAATCAGAAATCGACAATAGAGGATTTGAAATCCAACGCATGTCTGGCATTGACCTTGACTGGGAAACAATAGATTTTGTGGAAGGCCAAGGAACGAGTTTTGAAAGTCAAGAATATTCTTATTACGACAGAAACCCTCCATTGGGAATCAACTATTATCGTCTAGAACAAGTTGACTTTGGTGGTGCCACCAGCCTCAGCCCAATAGAATCTGTTAATCAAGATCCTAAAGCAGTATTCTCTGTATGGCCAACAGTTGCTCGCGATCAGGTCTTTTTGATGCTTAATGAAGATTACCACAGCGAAGATATCGTAGTGCAGGTTAGAGATTTGATGGGTAAGTTATTGGTAGAGCAATCTGTAGATACAAGAGTTATTGACATTAATACTTTTAGTCCCGGCCATTACTTGATCAGTTTTTATGTACGTGGGCAAATGTATACCCAACAGTTTATCAAAGCCAACTAAAAAAGGTAGTGCTTCAAAATCAAAAGAGCCTAAGTGGATATTCCGCTTAGGCTCTTTTAATTTTAGATCGCAACTACTTTAGTGCTTGATTACTTTCTTCGAAACAGTGTGCTCCGTTCCTTTAATACGCAAAGTATACAAACCTTTTGGCAGTTCAGCATTGACATTCAATTGTGCTTGCCCATTTTGCAATGGCAAATACTCCTGAGACCAACTTTTGCCATCCAAAGCCAACAACTCTACCCAAACTTTTTCATCCTTCCATTCTCCTGTAATCTCAATCGTAAAAGACTGCTCAAAAGGATTAGGAAGAACACTTAAAGCAAAATTTTGTTGAAGCAAATCTTTATTGGAAGACGTAAAGCTTTCCAACAAATTATGTTTTTGGTTGACTTCATAGCCAGATAGGTGATCGACGATACCGCTTGGCCAATCCACTCTTACACTATCCACTTCCGCAATGTCTCCCAAACCAAAATGAACGATACTCGTACTCTGCGAACAAAAACTTCCACCACCGCCAGCAACTTCTCTTAGGAAAGTTTCTCCTCCTGCATAGATCCAAACTTTAGCACCAAATGCATCCTTATTACTTTTGGTTCCTTCCAAAGCAAACTGAATATAATTATTCTCTCCATTCGAATCATTTCGATAAAGCTTAACCTGTTCGCCAAACTCATTTAGATTGACGACTACAAAGTCTAAATCTCCGTCATTGTCATAATCGGCATAAGCCATTCCTCTACTGTAAGCCGGATCATCCACGCTATTTAGCGCACTGATATCAGAGAAGGTTTTGTCCCCATTATTGAGGTATAATTTATTCGGATCATTCATCGCCGTCGGCAAAGTTGAAAGCGAAGGAATACGTCCATTCGCCACAAACAAATCCAACCAAGTATCATTGTCGATATCGAAAAAAGCAGTTCCCCAACCGGTCGCAAAATCAGTAGGACTTCCTACCGCATAGGTACTTTCTACTTGTGCGCTGATCGCTACATCTGTAAAATTACCATTGTCATTTTCCATCAATACATTTTGCCCTAAATTGGTAATGTAGTAATCCAAATCCAGATCGTGATCGTAATCACCCGCAGCGATTCCCATGCCATACATTGGAATCCCTGCACCTGTGGCAGCACCAATTTCCGAAAAGGTATCATCGGGATAATTATTTTGATACAAGGCATTGGGTACGATAAAAGGGCCAAAATCATTGGCGATAAAAATATCGAGATCACCATCCATATCGTAGTCCGAAGGAAGTGCCGCTAGCGCACAACCATTGTCGTTGACTCCGATCTGACCAGCGACTTCTGTGAAGGAGGTTCCACCATTATTGAGGTAGAAAAAATTGTCGTAACAGTCGTGATCAAAACCAATGATGACCCCATAACTGTCGTACAAGAAAGCAGGTGTTTCTACATGATTCATCACATGAATATCTAGAAATCCATCTCTGTTGTAATCTACAAAATTGGCCCCGATGCTAAATGCTGCTTGAGTGATTCCAACATTGGCACCAACTTCTTCAAAAGTACCATCGCCTTTATTCAGAAAAAGAAGATTGCGTGCTACCTCTTGGCTTCCATTGGCTTCCCAGGTGCTGACAAAAATATCGCGGTAGCCATCATTGTTGATATCTCCGGTAATCACTGCCGTCGTGTTGTACATAGCAGTAGCTTCCAAGCCATTGCTATTTTCTGTTTTTGTAAAACTGCCATCGCCGTTATTACGATACAATACATCCCGAGCTAATCCGCCCGTGAGGTATAAGTCTTCATCGCCATCTAGATCGAAATCAAAGAAGGCAGCACCGCCTCCCATTAATCCTCTCGCGTTGTAAACATGGTCTATACCAACAACAGAGCTCTGCTCAGAAAAGATCTGAGCAGAGCTGTTGTAAGAAAAAGTATAAACCAAGGCAATTGTTAAAAGAACCTGTAGTTTATTCATTTTTATTTTGTTAAGATCATTACTTTAGAATCGATTACTTCGCTTCCTACTCGCAGAGAATAGATGTAAGTACCAGACTCAAATAATTCTTGTCCGATATTTACTTTTCCATAGCCATCTACTGTCAAATCATAAGACTTCATCAAAGTTCCTTTGATGTCTCTGATTTCGAGTGTTGCATTGGTGATTCCTTCAGGAACGAAGTATTTTACTTCAGACAATTCCGTAAAAGGATTTGGAGAATTTTGTACCAAGTAAGAATCAGAAGCAGTGAGTCCCAATCCATCAGCAGAACAACAAGTACTCAAGCTTTTGCGAATCAAACGATTCTCTTCGCGCAATTGTTGGTTCGCTTGAATCAAAGCTTCTACTTGCTTAGTCAAACCGTTAACTTGTTCGGTTACAGCTTGACTTCCAGCACTAGCATTTAATTCTTCGCGTAGAATTTCAAAGTCTGCAGGAAACACCAAATCATCTTCCTGTACTTCCTCTCTGTTTAGTTCTCCTGGAATATCAAAATCACTTCCATTTACCAATTGGTCGCTATTGCTTATTGCAACTTCTTCAACTGGTGTACTTGGGGCCTCGCTAAAACCTCGGCCATTATCTAGAGCAGATTGTCCTATTGCTTGAAAAGCAAAAACTTGAAGCAGGACGATCAAAAAGAAATTTATTTTTTTCATGATAAAATTTTTGAATCAAATTAATAAAA
>CALLVY010000454.1 GCA_938015925.1 uncultured Saprospiraceae bacterium | reverse complement strand
TTTGCAAAATAGCATTGGGGGTAAATTCCTGATCGTAGATGCTAGCGTTCGTTGTTTCGACACCATATACATTACCCGTTACCGAGTAGTTGCCATGCCTGATTGCTGCAAAATCTACGACTCCAAAAGAGTTAGTGGTTCCAGTAGCTACGATACTTCCTTGTTGATCTGTGAGCGCCACATCCGCATTCGGAATCACTTTTCCAGAAACTTGATCTCGAACGGTCACGACTACTTTGTGCGCATCATTCGGACATTCGCAAACAATGCAATTTGGCTCTTTTGGCGTCACCACTTTCGTTCGACTACCGAAGGTATACGCAATCCCCAGGTTGACTCCCACAGAGGATAAATCCATACAGTTTCCCAAACTCTTATCATAAGGCAACATCAATGGCGAGCTACCGCTAAGCGTATAGGGCTGAGGCGTATGGACAAAAACGTCTTCCCCGTGTACGATGCTATGCGGCCCGGTATTCGTCAAATCCTGATAAGCATCGAAGTGTACCCCAAAGTGACGGAGGTAATAAGCGCCAAGGCTTAAGCGAAGATTCCGAGTCAATGCAACATTGAATTCTACATCCATCTTGGCAGAGATGTTTTGATCGTCGAATCCGGTGTTGAATAAGTGAGTGCGGAGGTTATTCCCGGTGTCCTGGCTGGTCACCATCGCATCGCCCCCTTTCATCCAGGTATAGCCGACCATGGGTGCAAGCACCAAATTCGCACGAGCATTTCCCAAGGTGTAGCTTGGGCCAATTCCTATAAAATTCCTTTTGAGTTTTAAGGAAGATTTTTGAGTTGGTGCGCTGCTGATTCCGTCGTAGACGAAGTCTGCGATTTGGATGTCGGGCTGCGTGAGGATGTTGGCGTAGTCGGCTCGGATACCGAATTTGGAGGGGAATCGGTAGTCGGCGGTGAGGCCGAGGTAGCGATCGCCTTTGTATTTTAGCTCTTTGAAAGGAGTTGGAAAAAGAGGGAGGTCGTATCCGGCTTTGAGGCCAATGGTGAACCCTGATGGGGTGAAATTGGATTGCTGGGCTTGGCTGGTAGAAAAGCCAAAGAGGCATAGTACCAATAGGATTAAAAAGTTTAGAACAGGTCGGAAAGCATTCCGATGGGTATTCCCTTTTTGTTTTTTGATTTTCTTTTGAAGTCTCATGGTTGGAATGTTTTGGTTGTTTTTGAAAATGTGTTTTGAGCGGTTTTCAAGGGTTAATAAGGGAATGGGGGAAAGGTGAACAGTTTTTTTTTGGAGGGGAAAAAGAAACTAAGGCTGCATATTGTGGAAAGAATTGAAGAAGTATCAGTAATTTATTGGCTTCTGGTTGTTAGGTTCACAACACAATTCTAGGGCAAGCAAATTATATATCGCCAGGATAATCATCAGGAAATATGATTTTACTGTTTAATTATTTCTCCAAACAATGAACTTTTTTTTAAGTTCTAGCATTATAAAGCATATAATCAAAGAGATTAATGTGAAAACTGTTATAGGCACTCCATATTAGTCCCAAAACTGAAAAACATACCAAATGGAAATTACAGCAGGAAGAACTGACTTCAAAAGACTTTTTGATGGTAGAGGGATTATCATTG
The DNA here is from genome assembly GCA_938015925.1 of uncultured Saprospiraceae bacterium. Classification (GTDB taxonomy): domain Bacteria; phylum Bacteroidota; class Bacteroidia; order Chitinophagales; family Saprospiraceae; genus CALLVY01. Next base: position 6,710 of record CALLVY010000454.1, on the reverse strand, counting down.
ATCCTGAAGAAGGAACCTCTATTTTAATTCAAGGTGAAGCAGGACTCGGCAAGACTACCTTGGCACTCCAGTTATCAACGCAATTAATTCTCAATTCTAACTTTAAGTGTATTTATTATACTTTTGATCAAAGGCCTAAAAACTTAAAGTTGATGATTGAAAGTTTCAACTTTCTAGGAGAAAATGAAACTGTAATGGTTTATGATTGGCACAAAAACATATCCATAGAAACGTCAACGAGATATAATATAATCAATGCGAATAATGATAATTTCAGTGATTTAAGCTTATTGATGGATGACATCAAAAGAATTACTAACATAAATAATCAATCACCTTTTATAGTCGTATTAGATAGTATAGGTGCAATAAAAGGTTTAAATAAACTTGAACGAAAAGAAGTAACTAGATTGATTGATGCAGTAAAAGATTCTAATGCAGTATTAATTCTTGTTCGAGAAAAAAACGAAGTCACAATGGGTGAACTATCGGAACACATAACAACCGTTGTTTTGGATCTTCATATCCAAAGAAATAACGGCGATTCAAGTTTTCCTAGAACTGTTATGGAAATAAAAAAATCTCGAAATCAATCTGCGAACAGAGGTCCTCATGAATATTTAATAAGTACTCCGAGTGATGCAGATATGTATCTAAATGGGATAGATCCGGAAATTGGCGGAATTACATTTTTCCCTTCGATCAGAACCGTTTCAGGTTCGAATTTCATTATACCTAATTCGAATGATACTGGACAAGAACGAGCAAATTTTGGTTTACCAAAACTTGATGAAATGTTTTCTGGTTATAAACAAAACAAAGGAATTCCTTATGGTCAAAGTATATTATTAAATGGAAAACCTGGAAACCATAAAACAGAATTAGGACTTCAATTTCTGGACCAAAGTACGGAAAATGAAAGTTGCCTTTTTATTAGCTTTAAGGTTGAAAAAGATGCACTAAATAGAATAAAATTTATTGACAATGATCTTTTAAATAGGCTAATTTTCATTAATGCTAAAATTCCTTTTCAGACCCCTGCAATTGTCTTAGCGAGAATTAGAAATGCTGTAGAAAGGGCTAATAAAAAAGGCAAACCAATTAAAAGGGCCATAGTTTTCGGAATTGGTATGCTTGATTACTTGGCAATGTTTCAAAAAAAACCTCTCACTTTTCTTCAAGTGTTATTATACTATTTTAGAAAAGAGCAAATCGCAAATATTCTAATTGACTGGCCTCAACCTCACAATACTCAAAGGCTAACACTACACGCAAGAGATTTAGTATCAACTGAAATATTTCTGGAAACGGAAAACGATGAAAATTTCACTAATATGAAATTACTAAGGATCGATTATCACTTTGTAAACTTGATTGTAGGAAAACTTATTAATAATGGCAATAAAATATATGTAAAATGAATTACCTCCACGAATTAAGTAGCATTATTGATTTAGGCTCAAAAGTAATAATAACGGTATTAGCAGTACATGGTGCGCGCCAATACAAGTTATATCAAAAAAACACAAGACTAGAAAACCTTTTCAAGGTTTGGCAACCTCTTCTTTCTAATCCTGAAATACTACAATTCAGAGAAATAATTTCAAGAATTGTAAAGAATCTAAACAAACCAAATATTGGATATCGAATCGAGGTATTAAATAATTTAAAATTACAAATCGACAATGAACATAAAACGATAGCAAAAATATACAGAGATTACTTAATCCAAATATTTTATCTTATTGATATAAAATTAATATCCGTTGAAGATTTTCTTCAAATACATGGAGAATGGATATTTGAATATTATAAGTTTAGAGAGTACTTAAAATCAGAAAGAAATCACCAAGAAATTTTGGATTTGTATTTTCCAGAAATACCTGTAAAACTATTGCGAATTCTAAAGCAAAAAAATCCAAAATTCAATGAAATTAAAATAATAAGAAACTCTAAGTCCTTTTCAAAAAACTCAATTCTTACCTATATTAAAAGTATTTTTTGGTAACATACAAAGCAAACAAATTTCATGCGCTCCTTCTTTTAAAAAAACATTTAGTAAACACACACCATTATTTCTCAACGACAAAAATCCTACAAAACGAACTAGAAGGCAATACTACCTCTAATTCATTTTGTAAGATTTTTCTTAACACAGTAGCATCCCCTACTCCAAATCAAAAACCAACATCTCCTCATAAGCCTCCGCATCCAAGGTCTGTCGATAATGCTTATTCTGAAGTATCAAATTAGAAATTTCATCCGGAGTTAAATAATTCTCTTTTTTGTAAGCTTTGTACTTATCCGAAGCAGGAGAATGGACCATGTCATAAACAGCCCAATCTCTCAACTGCCACCCTAGTCCTCGGCTGATGATCGCATGATCCGTTTCGCATTCAAATTTTTTCTTAAACTTTTTATTACAATATTTGATGCCCAGGCTGGCGATCTCAGCAGCGGTCTTTTCTTCATAATCAGAGATGTGCTGGTATTCATGCCCAATCAGTCCAATCAGTGCATTGAAGGGAACTTCATTGGCTAGAAGGCCATTGTTCTTTTTGATTTTTTTATCTACATAGATGATATAGACTCGCTTTGATTGATCTCCGCACAAACTACTCAAGGTTGGACGGGTGGCCATGGTGGTTTTAATATTACTGTATTTGAATTGAATGGTCGTTTCTTTCAATTCTGGAAAATGATGCAAGGCGATAAGCCCCGCTAATTCTAATTCTGGGATAAAGCTTTTGTTGGTACCCAATTGGGCGCGGAGTTTAAGGACGTCCAATTGGTAATCGGCTTTGCTATAAGATTTTTGTGGACTTAGTTCTGTGGTAAAAGAACTGAAGATCATAAAAGAAAAAATAAATAGGCTAGCAAACAATAATCGGTTCATATTGGTTTAATTTGAAATTTTGCAATAATAGAAGCCTCTAACTATTGGTAGGAAACACCATAGTTGAGCTAAAATACTTCTTAATAAAATTTGGATTTATCGAGCTGAGGTGCTCCGAAAATTCAGAGTTAGGATGCTAAAAGTTCAAATCAAATAGAGGAGGTTTAATATCGTTTTTTAATTGCTATGTTTACCAGACGGAAACTTAGTGGAAGGCGTTGCACCCTTTTGAAAAAGAAAATTCAGGCAAAGCAAGAAACGCAGTAATAGCAAGGTTTGAGTAAGAAATAAAAAAAATTAAATAAAAAAACACAAAGCCCTTTCCGTAGAAAAAATGCTATAAATCAAGCTGTGGCAAAACCATTTATAAAAAAAATAAAAACCTAATCTCGAACTGACTTCAAAAATGTTAGGAAGTTTATACGTCCACTTTCGACAATATTGATGCTAAGAAATAATAATACAGGAATACACTCGTTGCTGCGCAGGAGTCGTTTTGGGAAATGGTAGATTTTTCAGCAGCTAGAATGCTTGTATGATTTTATTATCTTAAGAGCTATCTTTTTTAAAAAAGGCTCTAAATATCCAATAAACCAAAATTCATTACAACCAAACCTCAACTCGACATTCTCTCTAATAGACAGCCAGTTAAAACTCTACTTTTCTAATCTTATTTTTTTATCTTTACCTAAAATATAAGTGTCGATACGAAACCAAAAAACTATGAAACAAATTATTTCCTTCTCTTTTTTTTGTCTATGCTTCTTTCCTCAAACATTTGGTCAACTAGGGGCAGAGCATGTTCTTGCAGAAGCCATAAAACGTCCGAGAATCATTAAATCCATTCATGCCAATGCCGATGATTTTTTGGATTTAATTATCCAAAACCAGACTGGTGAACTATCGCTCCTTATTGGACATGGTGATGGTACATTTGATCCATTTAAAGTAATCCTTCCCAATGAAGTCAATCGATTCTCTCTCTTTGATCGGGATGGAGATGGAGATATGGACATCTTGGTGGCTAAGGCCAACAATCAATTGGTTTGGTTGGAAAATACCTTAAGTGAATCTTTTGAGATTGAACATTCTGTAATTGTATTGGTTACTGACTTCAATTCCCCGGTTAAGTTTTTCGACTTGGATAAGGACGGCGATATTGATGTGATTGGTGGAAAAGGGTCGGCTGTTTTTTGGTCTGAGAATCTAGGCAATGATACTTATAGTTCGATAAAAGTTCTCTCCTTCGCTGCGAACGGAATCAGAGACCTTTACCCTGTTGACTATGACAAGGATGGTGACTTTGATCTCTTGGCGTCCACAAATTCGGTGGGCAGTAGAATTTTAGAAAATGATGGAAACCTTGTTTTCTCTGATCCGGTTACAATTGGCGGTTCTGTTTTGTCTTCTCAATTAGTTGACCTAAATGCAGATGGAAACAAGGATTTATTATACACCGCGGCAAATACTAAGGTGGGCTGGTTACGGAACAATGGAGACGGAAGCTTTAACGATTTCACTATTAGCAATCTTGTCAGTTACCCTACGGCATGCCATGCCGCTGACCTGGATGATGATGGAGATATGGATGTGCTTTCCGGATCCAACAATGATAATAAATTGGCTTGGTATCAACAGACCTCCAATGGCGTCTTTAGTGCTCAAAAAGTCATTGATGACGATCTTGACAATCCCATTGGTATTATTACAGGAGATTTTTTTGAAGAAGACTTAACGAGTATCATCGCTATCAGTGCTACAGAAAGTCGAGTCAAAAGTTACCGTAAAAGTAGCGCTGAAGTTTTTTCACACAAAAACCTAATTTCTCCTCGGTTTGACCGCCCAGAATTCCTTCATTATTTGCATGCAAATAATGATACGATTAAGGACATTGTATTTGGAGCAAACAGAGACAAGGTCTATGCTGCTTACGGAAACTGTTATGGCAGTTTTGAAACTCCAGTAATCGTGTTTACCGCTCCTGCTCCTTACGCCATTGGAGAACTAAGCATTGATGATCTTGATAATGATGGAGATAATGACCTGGTAGTCGATCTATCTCACTCCTTGCAAACGGACAGGTTTGGATATAGTTTATTCCAGGATGGGGCTTTTGGTGATTTCGAAAAATTGAGTTCCAGTAGGTCTTCTTTTCTTAAAATTGTAGAGCTAACAGGAGATGGTAAGAAGGATATTATTCAAAACAAAAGATCGGGGGACGAGGGCTTCTACTGCTATATCAACCAAGGAGGAGGAATTTTTGATACGGACGAATCTTTTGAGATAGAAGGTAGTTACAACTCTACAGCTCCCCTAGAATTTGTAGATATGGATATGGATGGAGATAAAGATATCATTGGCACGATCTCCTTTGCTGCGACCCTCCAATGGACCGAAAATCTAGGCAATACTACTTTTGCCGATCAACAGGTGTTTGACGAATCCAATCAATTTTATTCTGATATGGAATTAAGCGATGCCGATCAGGATGGTGATCTTGATATTTTCTTATATCGAGGTGTTGGTGATAGAATTGTTTGGTTTGAAAATACGGGTGATTTTCAATTTAGTACCTTTCATATGTTAGATCAATTTGATCCTGCTACCACCTATGTAAAAATTACGGCTTTAGATGTGAATATGGATGGCTTAGAAGATATTGTAGTCCATACGGATCCTACGGACATCGTTTATCAGTTTTTGTCATTGGGGAATGGCGAATACGATAGCCCTGAATTCATAATTGACAATGACAATCTGGTTTTTCAGGAAATGGCTGCAGATATGGATAATGATGGAGATGAAGATATACTCTTTATTGATAGAGAGAAGCATCGAGTGGCTTGGTATGAAAATACAAGTCTGGACAGTGAAATAGACGAACTAAATTTTGCAGTTGAGCTAAGTGACTCGCTAGTTTGTTTTGCAGAAGAATCTGCGGATATCTTCATCACTACGATGCCTGCATGTGGAACCTATGCAATTTCTTGGGAAAACATTGGGAGTAACGAATTCGAACTAATCAATTTAGGAGCAGGAACGTATATTTATACCATTGTTGATGCAAGAGGTACTTCCATTACAGATTCAGTGGTGATTGAACAACACCCTGAATTATTATTGACTGGCGGATCTACCCCTTCTTCTTCCAATGCATCAGATGGTAAGGCTTGGGTCATCCCAATGGGTGGACTTCCTCCCTACTCTTTTCAATGGAGCGATCCCCTCATGAGTATGACCGATACGGTTCACAATCTAAACCCAGGTGATTATACGGTAATTGTAACAGATGCGAATGATTGTCAACAAAGTATTTTATTGACCGTTGATTTTTCGACCTCCTCCTCTCCTACATTAGAACAAAACATTTCTGTATACCCAACTATTATAGATCAAACCCGCTTGTATTTTGAGACCACTCAAATCTATACCGGTTCGGTTAACATAGAGATCATTGATCTCCATGGAAAAACAATAAGTACTATAAGTCAGAACGGTTTAAGGGATGGCGACTTTTTGGAAGTAGGAAATCTAAATGCAGGTTTGTATCTCTTACGGATACAGCATGCAACTTTTCAGGTGACAAAACGGATTATTAAGATTTGATTTTTTGGAAGAGTGAAACGCAAAATAAATGGGCCCAAAACAAATGAATAAAACCCTATCTGTAATCGCCATCTTAATATCACTCTTCGGATGCAACTTTCAAACTCCACCAATACAAAATCAATGGATCAAAAAATACACCATTGAGCAAGCGAATTCAAAAGACGAGTTTGTACATTATAGTCCATACCGTATTTATGATTTCCAA
>CALLVY010000453.1 GCA_938015925.1 uncultured Saprospiraceae bacterium | reverse complement strand
TCTAAGCAGCAGGTTCCAGGTTCGAGTCCTGGCGGGATCACAGAAAACTTAAAAAGCTCCACATTGTGGGGCTTTTTTTATGGGCTATAGTCCCAGACATACTTTGCAAAAGGAAAAGAAGCCTGTTAATCCATAGCTGCTTTAGGTAAAGGAATTAGTGGTGACTTCCCTTTTTTGGCAGAAATGCTTGAGTAAGTGGGAAAAGAATTATTGCTTTAAAAGCTGAATCTAGCCGTTTATTAGGTGGCCATTGTGATTTTTTTGGAAAAATAAAATGAGAATTTTAATTCTGAATCCTAATATCGAATTTAAACTCCAGTCTCTATTTTTCTAAACTGTATTAATTCAAACTCAATATTCGTCGTCTTCCTATTCCACCAAATTCGTCCGTTCATTTAAACTAATTCCTTCCTTGGTAAAAACACTTGGATAACTATGCTCTTCATTTCTTGAGCCTTCCACTATAACTCTCTTCAAGGGTTTGGTAACATAATTCTTCATCAAGGTAGCGACCGATTTATTGTGGAGCACACTGTCCAACCACCAAAGGGTGCATTCTAGTAAATAAGAAGGTAAGGTGGGGATGTATTTTTTTAAAGTTAGGTGCTGTTCTTTTAATTGGATGACTAATTTTTTTTGTTTTTCTCGATCATCAATATCTTCGGCAGCCAAACGGAAGAAACGAATTAGAAAAGCAATATTGGAACTCATCTTATCCTTTGATTTGATAAAATTAAACAACTCATCGGCAAAGTCCTGGATCGCTTTTACATCTTTACAATCATAGTGAATCATCAGATTCAACACACAGAAGGTTGTATAATTATCCATAAAGTATTCGAAATTGATCTGCAATTCCAATGCTCCTAACCATTCCAATGCTTTTTCATAATCTCGGTTGGCGATATAAACCCAAGCCACTTGTAGTTTTAGAATCAGCTCTTCCCGAAAGATCATTTGATGTCGATATTGATCAAAATAAGCTTTGGTCTCTGGGATTATTTCGTCTAAGGCAATTTCAAATTTTCCAGCCGAAAAATTTCGATGCAAAAGAAAGACCAGGCTTTTGGACTCTTTCAATCGAATCAGATCGTGGGTATAGAGCGGTAGTTTATAGTTTCGAAGGATTTTTATATTGGAATCAAATGCCTCAAATTTCTTCAAGTACAACTGGGTTTCTAAAAATCGGATCAGACTTTTGATGTAGTAATGTGGACTAGCCACTCTCAAGGAAGGATATTCCACAAAGAGATTCATCACCTTCTTGTTGAGTTGATAACGGTTGTGATGTTCCCGCATGCCAAGATAATACTCGATGTAACAAAAATGATAAAGAAGCTTGGCAATTGGATTGGTCGCCTGGCTATAATCTTCCAACTCTGGAATTTTTAGCAAGCGAAGAAATCCGTTTAAATTCTTCCCCTTTTTCAAAAACCCTTCTTTCAAATTAGCAAAGTAGAGTTTTTTGTATTGACCAAAATAAATACTGTTGATTCGAAGTTGCTGAGCCGTATGGGTTTCTCTTTCCAGGATGGATTCGTAGATCAATCCATACTTGCTTCCATCGTCTATTTGATCGGTCAATCGACGTTCCCAAACACATATTGTAATCAAGGAATCATAGAAGAGGCACTCTTCCGCTACTTTACGTGCTTTCTCCGCTATTTTCGTAGCCGCAGCAAACATTCTGCGATTGTACAAGGATTCTATATCCAACAACATTTCAAAGACGAACATTCTTGGATTTCTATTCGTCGATGTATTTCGGAGGCTTTTTAGAATTAACTGAAATAAGTAATTTTTGGTAACCGCTAATCGATTGGAGTTTTGTTCAAAGAGCGGATCATGGAGTAAACTTTTCTCATCGTATGTTTTTTGACGAACCAGTAGGTCAAACAAAAGGAGATACTTAGCATCTTGCTGATTACTCGCCCCTTGTACAAAGGACTTAAAATACCGTTTTTCGGAAGCGGTAAGAGAGTGAATAAGATCGAAAAGATTGTCGCTCTTTATTTGCATTTAATATCCTTGGAAAATTTTAGTTGCAATGAGTTAGTTATTGTTGATTCTACGAAAGATAAGGCTCTGGTTATTTTCTTCCCATACAGGGACGGTAGCTTCTGCGGAGGCCACTTTCAACTGATCGTTTTTTTCTTTAATTACTTGTAATAAAGGTTTATTGAGTAAAAGGCTATCGACCCAAGCCAAGACTCCATCCAATCGGTACATTGGTTGGTCATCCACATTAAGGTAGATAGTTTCTAGGTCTTCTTTTAATTGTTGGAGTAATTTAATTTGTTTGTCTTTGATATCATCTGTAGCGCCCGCTTTTTTAAAAAATTTAAAAAGGAAGGCATCTGTGGACATAAATCTATCTTTTGATTTTAAAATCCTCAAAGTTGATTTGGCAATGGATTCTACGAGTTGATAATTTTTCAAGGTATAATGAACCGCCAAAAGTAGGAGTCGACAAACGATAAAATAAGCCAGAAAAGCATTAGGGTCAATTTCATGATCGAGATAAGACAACCAAACTGCGGCTTCTTCGGGTTCTCCATTGACCATAAAAATCCAGGCTGCGGTATTTTTTAGTAAAAATTCCTCATAATCAATCGTGCTGTGCTTATGAGTTGCAAAGTAAGTTTTTATTTGAGGGATCAATTCATCGACCGCTTTTTTGTAATTGCCAGTCATTTCATAGTAGATCATCATCAAGTTAAAATATTCAATTTCTTTTCTTCTTTGCAGATGATGATTATTTTTCCCAACCTTTAGTTTTTTGTAAATTTCAATTTTTCTAAGAAACTCTCTGCTGTCTCCAGATTTTAAAGTAAGTAAGAGATAATTGCTGAGACAAGCCACATAAGACTCCTTATCGAATTCGATTAAGAACGGATATTTTTCGAAATGTTCATTGATTAACTTTGAAAGCCCAAAGGACAAATCCATATTTCTCATCCCCCAATGATATTCAAAGAAACACATCCAATAATACAGCAAAGAAGTGGGGTTCTCTGGCGGTTTATCTTCGTCTAATAATGGATGCTGGAGCAATTGAAAAAACAAGTCTCTATTTTGGCTTCTTTTCTCAAATCCTTCGCGCAAATTTCTAAACTGTAGTTTCTTATATTGGGTGTAAAGAGCAGTGTTAACCTCCAAAGAATAGGTCGCTTTTTTTTCTGCTTCCATGATCGTCGCATAGTGATCTACATACTCGGAAGCATCCTCTACTTCTTCTACCAATCGTCTTTCCCATTGACAAAGCATCAGAATCAGTTCTTGTCTTCTTGCTCCATTGGCCAGTTTTTTTCCTTTGGCTATCACTTTTTGGGTAGCCTCAAAAAGACCTCTGGAATAAAGCGATTGAGCATCTTGCATGAGATTTATGATCTCTCTATCCAGACTTTTATCACTTTTGTAGTTTCGAAGACATTTTAGTATCAATTGGGTCAAATAATTTTTCGCTACTGAAAAACTATTGGGATTTTTTTCGTAATCAAATTTTTTAATTAGAGAGGGCTCATCGTATTTAATCTGCCGACTGATGCTGTCAAAAAGCTGAAGGTATTTGTTGCTATCAGAAGAAGAAGTTCCTTTTACAAATAGCTTAAAGTATCGCTTCTCCGAAGGCGTTAATTTCTTTATTAATTCATAAAGAGTATCATTTCTTTGAGCCATGATGAAAATCGTCTTATCAATGAATCTTGATCAATGAATAAAGAAAAAGCAAATCCATAACAATGCCTTTTAGAGTTTTATCACCACAAAACCCACTTTCAACATTTACCGCACATGAAGATTCTTATTAAGGCATACATGAAGCATGCTTTTTTGGGTATAAAAAAAAAATTCAAGATTAAAATCTTAAAATTTTATTAAGATAATGTAACTAGAACACTAATCAGATCAAAACCAAAAAAACAGCTAACTATTTAAATACCAACACCTTACACATTAAAAAAAACAACAAAACCCCTCTTTCCGATCTAAGTTTGAGCATTTATTATTTTTCCTAACTCCACTTTACCCTTTACCTTTGTGGTATCAAATGAAAGAAAAAAAGAATTACTGATACTAATGTAATTAAAAGAAGGCAATCGGCTTATAAAAATTGTCCTCCTAAATGTTAAAGCATAGCAAATAGAGAATTGAACTTCACAGAGAACGAAATGAAAACTTGGAGTATTTAGAGTTACATTTTGAATTAGGGTTTATTAATAAGGCTGTTTCCTTAATGTTTAAGCTTAAGCGCTTGAAAGGGAAAATACATAGAGAGATTAAAAAAGCCTGGCCAAATGGGAAAACCGGCCAAAAGCTTAGATCATTGGAAACAGCTTTTTTTAATTTTAGTACTAATCTAACAAAATACAGACTCTTATTTAGATTATTTGTACCCCAAAATTAAGGCTTTATCAATTAAGGGATATTATTAGTAATCATTTTATTTGTTATGCCGAACTT
>CALLVY010000452.1 GCA_938015925.1 uncultured Saprospiraceae bacterium | reverse complement strand
GGGGTCGCACCTCACCATTCGATCGAGTCATTAAGCCTTTCTTTCAGAAGGAATTACAAACACCTCCTAAATCTCTCTCTAAGTCCGAAAGCCTAAGACACCCGAGTCAACATACCTTTCCCCTGATGAATCATTTGAGAAGAATAAGCCTTCTTATTTTTCCACAGATAATCCGCATAAGGTTTTGTCCCTTGCATATCCATATTGTCCGCATAGATCAACGTACCTTGATGCAACTGCGGTTCCAACATTTGAAAAAGGGGCAAATACAAATCCTTCCAACCATCTAAAAATAAAAAATCAATGGGCTTTGGATAAGCTTTCAGCGTCTCCAGGGCATCTCCAATTTTAATTTCTACATAGTCCTCCAAATCCGCCTCCTTGATATTTTGCAATGCTCTTTTTGCTTTGCTTTCCAACAATTCCGTAGTGGTTACCTTTCCTCCGGTTTGACGAACGGCATCCGCTAAATAAATCGTAGAGATCCCAAAAGAAGTTCCAAATTCGACGACTTCCTGGCAATGCTCATCAACGATTAATTGTCGGATTTCCTCTCCTTGCTTTTCCGAAATAGGCAGGTAAACATTTTCAAAATCAGCAGGTTGAATGGGACGAAATACAGATTTCAAAAAGCCTTTTCCCATTCGGAAAATATCTCGCTCAGCATCGCTGTGCAATGCTCTTAATTTACTTTCAACAACATTCCTTTTGTAGGCATTCATATTTTTACTTTATTAGATTTTTAAGAGATTTAAAAACCTTCCCTGCAAACTTGCGCTCTTGTCTCCTTTTCAAATCTCTTTTAAATGACGAAAATTAATACCACAAATATCCGACGAATAGGAAGACTTGGAAAGGTAAAAACAGGCTTAAATAGTGTAAAAATGGGTAATGTATTGAATTTTGCCGCTGCTCAAGAAAGTCTTTGGGAAGATTCTGTAAAAAGGAATTGAGGTGGAGCAGATGACAAAGCCAAAATTATTTAAGCATTATTGGTAGAAGAAAAATGCTTACCATTAGAAACCTTCTATTTTTTGAGATCACTATTTTACCTTGAAAGGTTCCAAGATTACTTTTGAAAACGACCAGATAAATCACCTTCCACAGCCCAATTCTTTTGTGGGAATTTCCCACCGATTCCGTTTCCCCTTTACAGTTACATAACAATAAAAACACAACCAGGATTCCTTATTCCCTTCCTCTACGAAATTTAGGCCTATATTTTGCTAGTTTATCATTGGTACAAAAGGGTCGTATACGATAGGCTCACTCGATAAAACACCTCTGCCTCGACCTCCCCAACTAATGTACCCCATAAATACTCCTAAACAGAAAGCTCCTCCTCTTAGAACTTATTAGAAAAACAAAGAGATTATCGATATAGCTACAAGCTAATACGGCAAACATTTTTAAAAAAATAACGTATAAAAGCCTAAGCGAATGCCATCTTCTCATTCACAAGATTTCGGGTAAAAGACTAAGTATGTCACTATTTTCTTCATTTAAGAATTATTTCTTCCTTTTTCTCTTTGTGCTTCCTACAGGAAACTGTTTGTTAGCTCAAGGTAACAATAGCATAGGCTTTCTTAATTGGACGAAAGAGAATGGATTACCAAGTAATAATACGATAGCTGTAGAGAAAGATAATTTAGGTTTTCTCTGGGTCGCTACGAATGATGGTCTTTGCCGTTTTGATGGTCCAAATCTAATTAAAGTTTATCGAGAGCCCAATGAAGAAAATGCGGAAGCCAATAGCCTAAAATCCAATAATATAAGAACGCTCTTTTCTGATAGCCAGGGCTTTCTTTGGATAGGGACTCGTTTTGGTGGCTTGACTCGATTTCATCCGTCCAAAAATACCTGGAAAACCTTTCGGCATGATCCGGCTCAGGAAAACAGCTTAAGCAATGATGAAGTCTTAACCATTTTTGAAGATTCCAAAAAACGAATATGGGTAGGAACCGAAAAGGGTTTGAATCTTTTTGATCCAAGCACTTCCACATTTAAACATTACGATTTATATGACAGCTATAATAAGGACAACACCGACAAACCCGTTTTAACCGTCCTGGAAGATCAGCGAGGCTGGATTTGGGTCGGTACCTGGGCAGGAGGACTCTACTTGTTGCTAAGCGATGAAGAAGGTCAAATTAACGAAAAGCAAACCAGACACTTTCGATCAACTTCAGATGAATCAAACAGTAATGTATGGAGTCTTTTCCAAGATAATGGAGGTCGTTTTTGGGTAGGCACTCATGGAGGCGGGCTTTTCCTTATGAATTTCCCGGAAGAGGCTTCCAACAAAATCGGGGATCAAAATTGGACGCCAACTTTCATCAATTATAATACAAAAAGCAAAGAGGCCAACAATCTAAAATCCAATGATATTCAGATGATTTTGCAAGACCGATTTGATGATCTTTGGCTGGGGACTTCACACGGTCTTTATAGGATTTATAGTAAAAATTTACCTCCTCTAAATGCTCCTCAAACAGTATCTCTAGCATTCGAATCATTTCTAAGTTTTTCAGAAGAACCGACTTCTCTTTGTGGCAATAATGTCATGGATTTATTGGAAGATGAACAAGGCTTAATTTGGATCGCCACTGCCGATGGATTAAGTCAATACAATCGGTCTTCCAATTTATTTAAAAATTTTGATTTTCCGATCAGTTCCTATAGAGTTCCCTTTTCGCCCAATTTCGTTCTGGATAAAGAGCAAAATATTTGGGTAGGTACCAGAGAAAAAGGAATTATTAGTTTTTCATTTGACAAGCACCAGCTTGTTCAAACCCAAAAAGACATCAACCCCTTGATCTTAGGAAAAGAAGTAGGCACCATTTATAGTCCTGCAGGAGAATCCTTGTATGTTGGGACAGAATTAGGAATCACTGTTATAGATTTAAAAAGCTTACAAACTATAAAATACCCAAGCCCTCCTTGGGTTCGTTCTTATATCCAAAAATTGAATGCCACCAATATTTTGGTAGACAAAGATGGCTTTATCTGGTTGGGAACAAAATCGGGCTTGTTTAGGATCGATTCAAAAACCAAAGAATATTCGCTCTTTAAGCCAGAAAAAAACAATCCAAATTCCATTAGTGATCATCCGGTCAATCAAATCATCCAGGACAGTAAAGGAGCGATCTGGGTCGCCACTTATAAGGGACTCAATCGAATAGCCAATCCGACAGAGAAAGAATTGGTATTTGAAAAATTTTTCTATGATGATACTGATCCCAGCAAAGGGCCGTTGACCAATGAGATCATGTCTCTGAAAGAAGTTGGTGATTATTTGTACGTTGGGACGATTTCAGGGATGAGTAGATTCAATTTTTCTACTAAGCTTTTTGAGTCCTTCGATCTTGAACGACACAAATATTGGGTGCGGAGCATGGAGGAAGGGAATGATGGAAATTTATGGGTCAGTACGAATGAAGGAATTTTAAATTTTGATGTTCAGAAGAAGGCTTTCCGTTTCTTTGATAAAAAGGACGGTTTGAAAACGCCACGTTTTCAATTAGGTTGTAGTTTTAAAGATCCTAATGGCAAAATCTATTTTACCTATGCCAATGGTTTTACTTGTTTTAATCCCAGTGATTTGGCAGCCAATGAAACAGCACCTCCGGTTTACATTACTGGGATCGAAAGAATGACCACCAAAGGTATGTTTTTCCATGATGGCGTACAGAATGAAGAAATCATACTCCATCACAATGAGTATCGTATCTCCGTAGAATTTGCGGCACTAAACTATAACAGAGCAGATAAAAACCAATACGCTTATCGACTGCTTGGATTTGAAGATCAATGGAATATAGGTAAATCAGGAATACCAATTGTTTACACCAGCCTCGAACCTAAAGAATACCAACTCGAAGTAAAAGCAGCCAACAATGATGGCATTTGGAATGAAAAGGGAGCGGTCTTAAAGATCATTCAAAAACCGCCTTTCTGGAAAACCTGGTGGTTTCTACTATCGGCTTTCTGTCTATCCATCACTAGCCTATTCTCCATTACTTCCTGGTATACCAACAATATCCGAAAGCACAATGAAAAGCTCCAGGATTACAACAAAATTCTAAATAAGGAAATTGCCAATCGAAAAAGAGCAGAGCAAAAACTGAATGATTACAACAGTGAATTAAAGCGCTCCAATAAGGACTTGGAACAATTTGCTTATATCGCTTCCCATGATCTCAAAGAACCACTGCGAGTCATTGGGAACTTCTCTGGTTTATTGTCGCGCAGGTACGGTAAAGACCTGGATGACAATGCATTAGAATACATCGACTTTATTCAGGATGGCGTAAAACGGATGTCGAAGTTGGTCTCCAGCTTATTAACTTTTTCTACAGTTGGCCGAACCGATATTGTCTATGATTCGGTGGAATTAACCTTCCTGGTGAGCAATAAAGCATACGATTTATCTCAATTAATTTTGGAAAATAACGCCATAATCAAAATTGGTGAATTACCAAGAATCAATGCTCAAAGAGAACAAATCGGAATGGTGTTTTTTAATCTGATGCAGAACGCGATAAAATACAACACCAGTAAAGAGCCCTATATTACGGTTCAACAAGAAACAGGAGATGAGCAGTTTTGGAAATTCTCTGTAACAGATAATGGCATTGGTATCCCCCAACAATATCAGGAAAGAATATTTGAGATTTTTAAACGCCTGCATGGCAAAGGAGAGTATGAAGGAACGGGGATCGGCTTATCGGTGTGTCAAAAAATCATCTTAAGACACCAAGGGAATATTTGGTTTGAATCAGAGGTGGATAAGGGCACTACTTTTTATTTTACGATAAAAAAAGATCTATCGGTGAAGGCCGCTGTGGTGGAAAAAGAACTCCTGGAGGTTTCTCAAAACTAGTTCTTTTTGGAGAGGCTTTGTTTTTAATTTTACAAATAGAACTTGAGTACAGGACAGTTCGACACCGGAAACCCTGAGGCACGAACTAAAAGTTGGAAAAGATAAAAAGTGTATAAATTTTTCCCGCCAATCCCACAGATTTACTGCGTGAACTTCCGCTGTCAGTTTCGCTGATGTTGGACGCTCGATCGTAAAAAAATCTGCGTGATCTGCGAGACACCTAAATTTTGTCCTGTACTTAGAAATAGAACAATAAATATAGGAAGCTACTTGCTTTGACGTAGCCCGCAATGGTTCTAATTTCGCTCCGCTAAAATTAACTAAGATTTAATCTTTAGGTCAATGCATTACTAACTTTGACATGTAATTATTTATTAATATATTACATAATATTTGATCTCCCTAATTAGGGAATTATCTATTAAAGACCAATTTACAAGTAACCCCAATATGATTAAAAAGCATTTATCTACCACCGATCAACCACAATCCAAACCCAATCTTGAGGCTTATATAGAACAAGCCCAAAGTTTTCTCCACACCGGCCGCCCTAAAACGGGAAAACGCCTATGGCAAAAAGCTGCCCTTTCTGCGGTGATTCCTCTTGCCGCGGCCTCGACTACGGTCAATGCACAATGTATAGTCCAAGGAACCTATTCTATGATGTTTGGCGCCACTGTCGCGGTCTATAAAATTTTAACCTCCGCAGGGTCTTGTAATACGACCATGAATAATAATGCGATTTTTTGTAGTCCAGGTAACACCATGAATACCAGTTTTCTTTTGGCATCCGCTAATGCGTCGGCAGTCAACGCTTCTTGCGCATTTTACTGTGTGTGTGGCGGTATCGGCGGCACCATCATTATCGATGGCAGTGACGGACTGGGGACCGTAGTCATACCTGTTGAATTAATCCGATTTGAGGCAAAGGCGGACTTAAGCCATATTGTCGTTGAGTGGGAAACAGCCGCAGAAATCAATAATTCTGGGTTTGAGATTCTACGGAGTACGGATGGTTATTTCTTCCAAAAAATAGCTTGGGTGGATGGTCATGGAAACACCAATCTACAACAAAATTACGAGTGGGTAGACAAAGATATCCGTCCCAACACCACCTATTTCTATCGCCTTAATCAGCTAGATTTTGATGGAAGCAATAATTACAGTTCGGTTAGTGAAGTCACTGTAATCGACAAAACAGTATTGGAAGTTGGAGAAGCATTCCCTAACCCTGCCCCGCGAGAATTTGCGAATATTGAGGTGAATACGCCAGTGGAAATAGAGGCTACGGTCTTGTTGTATGATGGTAGAGGGAAGCTGGTTAATGAAGGAAATCAAACTTTGAGGCCAGGAACCAATCGGCTAAAAATCAGAGTAGGAAATTTGACTGCGGGGATGTACTTTGCCAAAGTAGCTGTGGGAAAGGACACGTGGTACCGTAAAATTAGTGTACAATAATAGACTTTACACTATGAACAAGAATTCGACAAAACCACAAAATGAAATCACCTTGCGGGATAAAGAAGGCCAATTGATCGACATCCCTGTCGGTGGCTCTTTAAGCCTCTTGGCTTGGGGCGACTTAGGCCATTATGCCTGGCGACAGAAGCGAGCGAAACTCAAAAAAACCAATGACGAAGAATAAAAAAAAGGTCCTCCTAATCGGTTGGGATGCAGCAGACTGGAAGGTAATCAACCCCTTGATAGAAGAAGGGAAAATGCCCAACCTGGAAAAAATGATTAACCAAGGCGTAATCGGTAACCTCGCCACCCTCGATCCTCCCTTCTCTCCCATGTTATGGTCTTCTATTGCCACAGGCAAACGACCTTATAAGCATGGCGTCATGGGTTTTTACGAACCCCACGACAAAGACCCTGGCATCCGCCCGGTGATGGGAACTACCCGGAATTGTAAAGCCATCTGGAATATACTCACTCAAAAATCTTATAAAACTCATGTCGTTGGTTGGTGGCCCTCCCACCCTGCTGAACCCATCAATGGAACCATGATTTCGGATGTTTATCAAAAGTCGAATGGACATTTATACGATCCTTGGCCAATGGCACCGGGTAGTGTCTACCCACCAGAGGAAGCCGATCATTTTGCCGATCTACGAGTTCACCCCGAAGAACTTTCAGGCAATCATCTACTACCATTTGTCCCCGACGCCGGGAGCATCAATCAGATAAAAGACAAACGTCTTTACGCCTTGGCTCGGGAAACGGCCCAAGCAGCTTCTCTCCATAATGCCTTTACCAATATCCTCGGAAATAAAGATTGGGATTTCGCCGCTTTGTACCTGGCGACTATCGATCATTACTGCCACGGCTTTATGAAATTCCATCCTCCAAAACGGGCACATATTTCTCAACCTGAATTTGACCTTTATAAAAATGTCGTCACTCAGGGCTATATCTTCCACGACATGATGCTCGGACGTATCCTCGATTTTGCGGATGAAGAGACAACAGTCCTCTTGGTTAGTGATCATGGTTTCCAACCCGATCATTTGCGACCTCGTGATATTCCTGGCGAGCCCGCCGGGCCCGCTTATGAGCATAGTCCGTATGGTGTTTTTGTCATGAAGGGACCAGGCATCAAGAAAGATCAAATCATCTATGGAGCCAATCTATTGGACATTACACCTACGATTCTCCAAGTCTTTGATTTGCCGATTGGGGAAGATATGGATGGAAAAGTCTTGTCTCAAGCTTTTGAAAAAGTAGAAACCATTCCTACGATTACCAGTTGGGAAACAGTAGCAGGAGAAGCAGGAATGCATCCGAAAGGAATGAAGGATGAGGAAGACATGGCGGCAATGGTTTTGGAACAGCTGGTAGAACTGGGCTATATGGAAAAACCTGGAAAAGACCCTGCGGAAAATAGAAAAAAAGCAGCGGAGGAATGGCAGTTCAATTTGGCTAAAGCTTATATCGATGGCGGCTATACCGAAAAAGCGATTCCAATTTTAGAAAAGCTCTATGCCGATAATTCTACGGTTTCGCGATATGCATTTTTACTCGCAGTGAGTTATCAGAATTTAAACGAATTGAAAAAATGTCGACAGGTTATTGAAGCGATGCGCGACAATGAAATGTTTGCCAATACCACGCTTGATGTTATGGAAGGTAGTCTCTTACTGGGAGAACGCCAACCCATAAAAGCCATTAAACTTTTTAAGCAGGCAGAGTTGGAATTGGATCAGAGTCAACATCGCTTGCATTTACAGATGGCGCGTTGTTACCTCCTCTTGCGTCGGTGGGGTGATGCAGAAAGAAACTTGTTGAAAGAACTATCCGTAGATTATGACAATGCACAAGCGCATGCCCTGCTTGGGTCGGTGTATTTAAAAGACTTGCGCTACGAAAAAGCGATCTCCTCTTTATTGCAAGCCATTGGTTTGGAATATGAAATGCCAAATGTTCATTTCGAATTAGGGATGGCCTTGTATCATACGGGGGAATATGAAAAAGCGGCCAAAGCGCTGGAAGTGTGTCTGATCATGGCTCCTTATGCCAATACTGTTCGCGAAAACCTCATCGGTATTTATCAAAATCATCTTCATTTGCCAGCGAAAGCAAGCCTTCATTTGGAAAAATTTGATCAAAGTATTCTGGGGACTATTACTGTCGTTTCGGGGCTACCCAGAAGTGGCACTTCCATGATGATGCAAATGTTGGAGAAAGGTGGACTGACTCTTTTTACCGATGAAGAACGCGCCGCTGATGATAATAACCCTCGTGGCTATTACGAGCATGATGCCGTAAAAAATCTAGGGCAGAATAGTGAATTTATAAAACAGGCTGTCGACCAATCTATAAAAGTCATTGCCAACCTTTTACATGCTTTACCGCATCGCTTCCGCTATAAGATTATTTTTATGGAACGCGACCTAAACGAAATCATGTCTTCCCAACGAAGAATGCTTAGTCGCATGGGCAAAAAAGTTCGCGATGACATCTATCCAACTCAGGTTATCGAAGAACAAAAACGAGTGATTAAACGGGTAAAGCAGTGGGCCAGTCGGCATGCTAATGTAGAGATCATTTATATCCAACACCGGGAAGTTCTAGACCACCCTTTTGAGCAAGCCTTGCGAATCAATGAATTTTTGGATTACAAATTATTACCGGAATTAATGGTTCAAGCTGTTGACCGTTCCTTGTACCGAGAGAAAGATCTTAAAAAGAAACTCCAAATCAATCGATCTCCAAGCGGCGTAGCCGAAGTTATCGAAGCTCATGCCAAGGGAAAAGTGTTTTGCGAAATAGGGATTGGAGAAGGGCATTTACTCCAAGCCATACGGGGCACAAAAAAATCTTTTGGTATAGAAAAAACGGCCTATGGTGTTCAACGATGCAAGGAATTGTATCCGAATATGGAAGTCCTCCACGGCGATTTTAGAACATTGTCTCCAAGACCTAAATTCGATGTTTGTTACCTCTGGATTGTTTACCCGGATAGTGAATCTATTGTTCGTCAAATTCTGGAAGAAAATAAGAATGCCATTGTCATCATGGGACTTAATCATTTTTACCACCTCCATGCGGAGGATCCTAAGCAAGAGCAGTACATCTCCGCTTATCCTCCGATCGCGCAAGCCGATTCGTGGAATGATCATATTCAGACTCATCTTGAAAAATTAGCAGAAATGGGTTTTGATACAGAAGTCATTCAGGTTCCTACCGATCAGGGAGAGACCTTTAGTTTGGCCGTGGTAAAAAGTAAGGTGCTGGAAGTTTCTTCTAACTCCTAATTCAAATAGCCCCTATTTTGGATGGGCTTTGACAACCCGACGTTGGAGGCTCATGAACGAAGTGAGCTAAATCTCGTTTTTAAATCAAGTACAAAAAAGGAAAAACGCTTATTTCGACAAACTCGATATAAGCGTTTTTTTTCTTTTTAATAGACCTCACCTATTCCCTTTTAATCCAAAATCTAACGCCTTTTACGCCCCGAAAATTCCATCGCCTCTCCCTTCCCAAAACCATAACTAAATCCTAGCGTTATAAATCGCCCTCGCTGCCGACGGTTGTATAAA
>CALLVY010000451.1 GCA_938015925.1 uncultured Saprospiraceae bacterium | reverse complement strand
GGGACGATAAAAATCAGCCCCTTCTTTTCTCTTCCATTCTTTTGGATGCCTAATGAAATGTTTGAGCTCCGCAATTCCTTCGCCCGTTCTGCTACTGATTTTTTGAATGGGAATGCCTAATTTTTTTTGTAGAATATCAATATCCACTTGCATCAAACTACTCTCCTCCAAGTCTGCCATATTGAGTACCCAAAGAATGGGAAAACCCAGATCTAGTAATTGGGTGAGCAATAAGGTTTGTTTTTCTAGCTTGGTGATATCCGCCACATAAATGATGGCATCGGGATATTGGTCCGATTGAGGATTGACGAGTGTTTCGATAACGATGCGTTCGTCCAAGGAGTTGGGATAAAGGCTGTAAGTGCCGGGGAGGTCCGTCAGTAAAATAGTTTGGGAATCAGATTGAAATAGACCTGATTTCTTTTCTACGGTAACTCCTGTGAAGTTACCTACCTTTTGACGAAGTCCGGTAAGGATATTGAATAGGGAAGATTTTCCGCTGTTGGGGTTGCCGATCAGGGCGATGTTTGCCGTTTCTTTCATGCTACTTCAATCGCTGCAGCTTCTTCTTTTCGAAGGGCAAGGGTGATCATTCCAGATTTTACATAGCAGGTTCCAGAAAACAATCCTTTTCTCACTAAAGTAATAAAGGTTCCTGGCAGTAAGCCCATTGCAAATAATCGTTTCGCGATCAAAAGATCGCTGATCTGAACGACTTGGTGTGCTTCTCCAATCTTTACATTGGACAGTGCTTTATTAGTTTTCTCGGAGCGTACTTGCATAAGGAGTGACTGCTAAGCTTATCTTGACTAAATCTAAATAACGAAACAAAGCTAATAAATCAGCGATAAAGAAGAAAGAATCTAGAGGTAATCTTTACGCAGTAATGACAGTAATCTTTACTTGGACCACCTAAAAAACAGAAGTCGTTAAAAAATGGATGGAAAGCTTTCCCAATCATTCTTTAACGACTTCCTCATTTGAACCAAAAACCTAAGCCTAGCCTAAGCCCCATTCATTCGATCCCAGGTCAAGTTCTGTTTCTTCAATTCTTCCAGGCGCTGTCTCAGCAATTCATCAATCTCTGCTTTCTCAGCGCTGATCTTAGCCTTGGTTTTATGAAAGCTAACTTCTGTGTTCAATGTTAGTTTATTGTTCACCTCTGTACTCCGTAGCGTGGTACTTTCGAGATTGGCCATTTCGAAAACTTGCTCGTGATCATGTAACAGATAATCATAGGGACTACGACTCGCAATCAACTTTACAAAAATTGGAGCGCTTTCGATGGATATAAAAAGAAGCATGATAAAAATATTGGCCAAGAAGATCGCTTCACTGTTTTGTCCCAAGCGATCCAAAGCATCCATTCTTGCAGCCAAACCGCCATAAGCCTGACGATCCAAAGAAGAAATTTCTGTCTGAACAGTATTTTGCAAATCCTGAACTCCCTTTTCTTTGCTTTCTATCAATGGAAGATTGATCGCCAATAATTGATTTAATTCTTGCTGGGCATCATCTGCTTTTTGTTTTTTGGCGCGATAGATGGGGCCAAGGTTCTTATTGCCTGAGCCACCTGTACCGTCGGCCTCCTGCAAGGCCATCAAAGCCAATTCATCGCGAGCGATCGTTTTCTCTTCGATTTCTTTTTTGAGTACACTGATTTCTTTTTGTTGATCAAGCACTTGTTGAGTATAACGAACCTTAACACGGTCTTCCTGAGTTTTATACACTTCTTGTTCCATCACCAATAGCTCCGCATTGATTTCTTTTTCAAAAATCTTCAACTCCAAAGGCTTGGAAATTACTAAAGCCAAAAGCACTGCCATCAACAATCGCGGAAAGGCAACACCAAAGTCTTTCCAAAAAGATCCTCTACTTTTCATGCTCGAAACGATGTATCGATCCAAATTGAAAATCATGGCTCCCCAAACCGAACCGAAAAGTAAGGCGGCGAAATAGGAATCAAATACGGTATACAAAGCATAACCGGCAGAACAGAAAGCTAGAATCCCAGTAAAGAAAACGGTAGCACCGATCCCGGCGTATTTATTTTCGTCGGAGGGGCATTTTTCAAGAATGGAGAGGTCGATACCTGAACAGAATAGAAAGAACCGCTTAAGATTAGACATATCTTCAGTGTTTTAGAGGTGAAGCTAAATTGTATAATAAACTCAACTTCCAGTAAGTAAATTAGCAGTGATGCCTCTAATAAGCTGTCTTTTCCGCTAAATGAAAAGTTTTATAGATGAATGAAGGGGAGAATAAGACGGTGAATGTAAAATTGGCAGATTAAAATCTCGCAAGTAGAAATAAAAGGGGAGTTCTAAAAACATTTTAGGTCGGTACCTAATTGTTTAAAAAGAAAAAGACCCTATCCGAGGATAAGGTCTTTATTCGTGGTGCCTCCAGGAATTGAACCAGGGACACATGGATTTTCAGTCCATTGCTCTACCAACTGAGCTAAGGCACCAGCTTGACCTTTCGGTCATTAGCGACGCAAATTTAGAATCTTTTTCCGTAAAGCGCAATAGGAATAGAAATATTTTTAAATCTTCTTTAATCTCCTTGATTTAATAGGCTTTTTTTAGTCCATAAACGGGGGAAATATTGGTCTCTTCATTTAAAAGACAAAGAAACGTCAACTATTAGAACTAATCACTTCTTTTAATTGATGGACAGATTGCATTCCAGATTGGCGCCAAATGATTTTTCCTTTTTTGTACAATACAAAAGTGGGCACTCCTTTGACTTGCAGTTGTTCTGCCAGTTTTGGGTTTTTATCGATATCCACTTTGATAATTGTCGCTTGGTCTCCAACTTGCTTACTGACTTCTTTCAGCACAGGTGTCATGGCTTTGCATGGGCCGCACCAGGTGGCAAAAAAATCAACTAAAACAGGCTTTTCGCCATTAATAAGTTCTTTAAAGGTAGGACGACTCACAGATATTTGGTTTTAATCGTTAGTAATTAACCTTTTGCGCGCCTTCAAAGTTAAGGAATTCGTAGAGATTCATGGTTTTTAGGAATAAAAAAAGCCAGCTACAATTTGGGTAAAGTAGCCGGCTTTAGTAAAAACCATTGATACATTTATTTTATGAATTGCATTTGAAAGATTTTTTCTAGCATCTTTGAAATGACAATTGCTATTATTTCACACCATTTCTGATTTTCAAAACTTGATTTAACCAAGCGAAAAACAGTTTCATTATTTCTCTCCCACCTCTTATACTGCCAAATTCGTTTCCAAAGGATACCGAACCTCAATATTCTTTTTCAATTCTTTTCTCGCAAAAAAGATCCGACTTTTCACGGTTCCAAGTGGCAATTCCATTTGATCAGCTATTTCATGGTATTTATAACCTTGATAGTGCATCAAAAAAGGAATTTTAAATCCATCGTCCAAAGCATCGATCATATTGGTTAGTTCGTCAATCAAGATATTAGCTCCTCCTTCATTCACTACCGTACGGCTCCCTGAATTGATAAAGTAATTATTATCAGTAGCATCCATGATCGTATTTCGCTTGACACGTTTGCGATAGTCATTGATGAAAATATTTTTCATGATCGTCATCAACCAAGCTTTAAAATTTGTCCCAGGAGTAAATTTCTCCCGGTTCTTTATCGCTCGAAAAGCGGTTTCTTGGTATAAATCCTGAGCATCATCCCGGTTTTTAGTCAAGTTGAAAGCAAAGGCATTTAAAAGAGAGGTTACACTGTTAAATCGGTCATAAAACTCTATTGCTGACATTGTATTTGAGATTTTGTTTAACTCTAGGAAAGATATCCTGTCTGATTGTTAAACAAAT
>CALLVY010000450.1 GCA_938015925.1 uncultured Saprospiraceae bacterium | reverse complement strand
ACCAGGTTTGTCTTTTTTCCATTTCCCATTACTCTTCTTTTTTCGGAATGTGGTCTCTGCCCATATTTTTTCGTTCCAGTTAACGATATTTGTATTCGTTCTCTGTCCAATGACTCCTTCTATTTGAAATTCTTTGCCATTAAAAGTAAATTCCTTTTTCTTGGTTCGTGTAAAGTTATTTTCATTGCAATCATACTGCAAATTACAAATTTTTATTTTTGTACTTGCTTTTTTAGTTTCTCCTGTCGAACATTCACCACAATCCCCTACAAGAAGAGCCTCAACGCTAATTGTATAATCCCTACACTCATCCACTGGTATATCCACATTATAAGTATGGGAATGTTTCCCATCGATATCACTATCCGTATTGCCATCTCCCCAGTCGTATAGATAGCTTACGAATCCACAAGCAGTTGTACTTCCTCCTTCTCCTTCCAACAGCAGTGCATCAGCAGTAACTTTTCGAAAATCCTCTGAATCCTCATCGACATCCAGATCAAGATAAAGGGAACATCCTCCTCGTGGCTCAGCAGGTGTTCCTATTGGTGCTGGATCAGTAGTGGTGGTTCTTTCATTATAAAATGACAGATTTTCGCCCATTGCATGGATACCAAAAGACCGGACCATCTCTAAAGCTCCAAAATCCAAATTATCAATTACGGCAACTCTATGGTCATCAATGTACTTATAGATTTTGTTTCCTATTTGGATTTCATGCTCTTCGTTTAAGACCGTTTTTAAATCAGGATCTGCAATGTAAAATTCTAGATAAGTTCTAAACTCATCGTCTTCAAAGTCTAGCAATTCGTATTTCGACCTAAGCGAATTAAAGCCAAGGGATTCATCAAAAGCATTTAAAGCCTCATCACCTAGATGGAAAATCTCATCCGGAGTATCTATGTATTGATCAGAATTACTATAATCCCAATTATTAACGGCGGCATCCAAAGAAGAGACTAAGGCTAGTAGGTCTTCTTCGCTATTTACTGCGAGCATACCGTTATTTACCGATACAGTAATACTGCCACTTCTTTCTGCTGCTCCTAAGGTATTAGAAT
Organism: uncultured Saprospiraceae bacterium; assembly: GCA_938015925.1. Classification (GTDB taxonomy): domain Bacteria; phylum Bacteroidota; class Bacteroidia; order Chitinophagales; family Saprospiraceae; genus CALLVY01. The sequence goes on along the minus strand of CALLVY010000450.1, from coordinate 2,873 downwards.
CTCCCGAAAAGACAGCACTCAAAACTGCTTCATTATGTGGGCTAAGATTCATTCCTTTTACTGAAGAGTCTCCATTTTTAATAGATGACATTTCTTGTTTGCAGGAGTAAGTAGTGAGTAAAAATACAATTAAGTAGAAAATCGAAAATCTTTTAAATTTCATGTTATAAATTTTTTGTTATAAAAAAGTGAATACATTTAGCTTTATCTGTCTATTCTCAAACCAGAATTCATTTTTTATTTTATTGCCTATAGAACTTAAACCCTGATAAAATTCAAGTCCAAGCCCCCAACTAGGATTATGGAAATAAACAATACCTGGTGAAAAGCCAAAACTAGTTGAAGAGAATATAGAAGTGTTTTCTTTGGTCACTGCATTAAATTCGTCGCCACCAAACTCATCCGATAAAAACACCTTTTGCCTTCGTTCTTTTGCTCCTAGTTTTATTAGAAATTCAAAACCTATTTTCAATCGTAATTTTTTGTTTATTTGAGCGGCTAATTCGGGACTCAAACCGAGATGATGAATTCTATATTTTGACCAGATCTCTTTCCTAAACACTAAAGTAGAACCTGGTATTACTCCTGAAAAATGTCTACCTTCAAATCCACTCCTTTGATAAGCGACTCTAATGGCAGCAGAAAAAGGTGGTCGAAAATGCCAGCGAAGTGCGGTAGAAAATTGGTGGCCAACTAATGGAAGAAGATCGTAATAATAAAAACTATCGTCCGCCCAATCTATTCTATCTGCCCACGAATAGTTCACGCCAATTCCTATTTCCTTGGTAAATTGGTTTTCCTTTTGAGACCACAAAGAACTTGTAAAAATAAAGGTGGCTAGCAGTACTAAAATAAGCTTGTTCATTCTTAATTGGTTATTGAATTGATAGCAGCAAGGTTTGCTCCTCCAAATGAAGTTATTTTAAGGTCGGTATTAAAACCGAGCTAAGCAAGTTCAGAAGATACGAACTAGATAAGTTATAAGTAGTTGGACTTTAGCTTAAAATAAGCTTGTGAGAATATCTATTTTTTTGAATGAAGGACTTTAGGTCAATTCTTTGAAAATATTTTTTGTTGTTAACAGGCCTTTGGGCATTCTACTTTTAAGAACGGTAAAATACGGTTCTAATTGTTCCTCATATTCAAATTTTAGATAATTCCTACCTTATCCTACTAAACACTAAAAAACTTTAACAGGAAGGTATGAAAATGAATTGGCCTAAAAAAAACGAATAAAAAGGAGTGTCGCTGGTGGACTCCAAATGAAATCCACCAGCGACACTGAATATTTTAGAATTTTAGCGGAGCCATCCTCCTCGATAAACCCCTCCCCCACTCAATTAATAGACTTCAAAAACTCCTTCGACAAAAGACCAGACCCTCAGCTATTAAGGGAAGCACGAAGAGTAGGATAAAAAGGCATGTTCAAAATGTTTAGAAATTTATGTTACACGGTATTTAATCCTTCACAAATTTCAAGGTATAAAACCCATCCGCCAATTCCAACTTTAAAAAATAAATCCCTTTAGCGAAATGACTGACATTGATTTCCTTTCTGTTCGTCATCGTTTGGTCGCTAAGAACGGCCTGTCCATAGGTATTGTAGATCGTATAATTCAAATGTTTTGAAGTAGACTCGTCCTCCATATTTAAGTAGAGGAAATTGGTGGTAGGATTTGGTCCAATGCTAATGTTCTTTTGCAAAGCAGTGGGTAAAGAAACTGAGGTAACTACACAATTTTCCGCACTCAAGTCGTAACAAGCCGTAAGAGGTAATGCTTCATTGCCACAATTTAAATAGTCCTCTATAAATTCTATTTCCGTTTCTGACAGTTTCTTATTGTAAACAATGATTTCTAAAATTTTTCCTTGCAAATATTCTTGGCTTACAAATTGAGCTCGTTGGCCTATCGTAACCTTTCGATCAATCACGGCATAGTCTGAAGGACTACCAGCCAAATAGAGGTCATTGGTGCTCTCTACTCCATTCACCAAATATTTTATATCCTCAGGCGTTTGGCCAAAAACACCAGAAAGAATAGCATACTCTTCTTCTGGAATTTCTTCTAAACATTGTTGAGATAATTTTGTAAAATTCCCTGAAGAGGAATGGTGGTATTGTTCATCATTAAAGAGTACCATTTCATTATTCCAATTATTACCCGAAATAGCAATGATCGTCCCCTTAAATCTCCCTCCTTCCTTCAATACAAAAATAGTCGATTCAGGACTACTAAAGCTAGCACTTAAATCCGCCATTTGTAAATATTGAGCGCCTAGAAACTCAACACTTGAATGACTAGAATCAAGAGAGGTTCTGAATATTGGAGCAAAAGTGGGGTTCGTAGGGTGCGTAAAAACATTATTTCCGGCACCAGATTTATCCATCCATTGTAAGACAGGGTCACCATCGGCATGATCTACTAAAAGGTCTGAAGCTTTTAGCCATAATTGTAGGTTTGAATTTCCGCTTGTATTTCCTATCCCTCCAGGGCCATCTTGAGCATTGGAAATAAGACTAAACAATAGGAAAAAGGTGCAGATAAAAATTTTGTGTTGAAACATTTTTAGTTTTTTTTTTGAAAAAATTATATTCTTGTTTTTTTTACTTCTTTAGATTACAAAATCAAAAACTTCTTAAAAACTTTTGATCCCGATTCCTCGTCCAGCAATTTCATAAAATAAGTTCCCGGAATAAGGTCACTAATATCAATAATCGTATTACTCGTAGACAATTGTAATCTCCCCAGGTAATCAAAAATGCGAATCTCTAGTTTTAAGCCATCTGTATTTTTAATAAAAACAATTCCTGCAGTCACGGGATTTGGATAGATCTCAATTTGAGCGAAGAGCGGGTCATGGGTAGAAATGAT
>CALLVY010000449.1 GCA_938015925.1 uncultured Saprospiraceae bacterium | reverse complement strand
CTTTTTCGGAAAGGAATGAGAGCTTTGCTCTCAGAATATGATAATGTAGATATTATCCTGGAAGCGGGCAATGGCCAAGAATTATTAGAAATGCTAAATCACGTGGAACAGCCTGATGTGATTTTGTTGGATATGCAAATGCCTTTGATGAATGGAGTGGAGACGACCAAGGCTTTACAAAAAAAGCATCCGGAAATTAGCATCGTCATTTTGACTACCCATTACGGGAAAGGTTTTATTATAAAAATGATTGAACTTGGAGCCGCCTCTTATCTTCCCAAAAATTCGGAACCCGAGGATGTTTATAAAACCATACAAGAAGTAAACGATAAAGGCTTTTCTTATAATGATCACGTCATGGGAGTCATCAGAGAAAACATGCAAAACAAAATCAAGAAGCGCAGCCTCGAAGAAGTAGAATTGTCGAAAAGAGAAAAAGAAGTGCTGCAGTTGATTTGTGAACAATGTACGACCAGCGAAATTGGCGAAAAATTATTTATTAGTCCACGAACCGTCGATGGTCATCGCAATAATTTATTGGAAAAAACCGGCGTGAGAAATACCGCAGGTTTGGTCGTCTTTGCTTTGGAAAATAAATTGGTGGAGGTGAGTAGCAATTGGTTTTAATAGATTTGAGCTGAGTACAGGACGGTTCGACACCGGAGAACCCTGAGGCACGAACTAAAAGTTGAAAAAAATAAAAAGGGTATAAATTTTCCCGCGATCTGCGCGACACCATTTTTTTGTCCTGTACTTATAGATTTGAGTTAACTATATTTCTGAATAATAGCCAGCGCAGAATCCCCCAAAGCAGCCGGTTCCAAATAACCTTCCGATCCTTCTGCCTGTCTTTGGTCATTGCTAAAAGTATTGATCTTCTTCTCCATCACCGATCTGTCAATGCCTTTGGCTCCAGTAAATGCTTCGAGTTCTGAAATGACCTTTTCCGGCTCTTCCAATAATTTTTGATAATCAACCCACAGTAATTTTTCTTTAGGAAAATTGCTCCGCAATTGCTGAATATTATGCTGCCAACCTTGGCAAAACTGCTCCAGTTCTGTTTCATTCTGAACCAAATTTATCCGCACCACCGAACGCGCACAATCTGCCAGATTCCGTTGAATATAAACCACCTTTACCGCTGGAAAAAATCGCTCGATCTGCTGCAATTGTGAGCTCGACCATTCTGCCATTTTTAATCCCCAAACCGGACGTTTTTGCTCCGCAGCAAAATCTCGATAGTAAGCTAAGATTCCAAAATAACTTTTGGCAATTGCTGCCAGATGCTCCGCTGTTGGAGGCATCAAATTGGCAATCCAGTCATTGACCTTTCCATCTAATACCTGTTCGATCAAATCATCCTGTAAAGCTTTTTGCGGCATCAAAGTCAATTGCTTGGTTTGATAGAAATGCAACATAAACTCTAATTCTTTAGCACAAGTTTCTCCATAAATGAGCGTGTTGGGAGCAGAACACAATAAGCGTTGGAGTAGAGTAGTACCCGATCGACGTACGGGCGAAGCAAGGAGAATAGGATTGAGTGATTCCATGTTTTTTGGTTTATACGATGGTCTATTTTAAATCGGAATCGCTAAGCTAATAAAAAAAGAGATGTTCTTTGATCGATAGAGTTAAAAGAAGAAGGAAGGAACTAAAACCGATAAAGGAGCTTCCTAAGCGAAGCGAACTAGATTCCTCCTTTATTTTGAATTAAGTGTAGGATTAAAAGCCTTTATTTTTTGGATTCTGGGATAAAATTTCGATTTTTCTGGCGCGTAAGCATTAGATTAGGTAATTCACAACAAAAACAAGACTTATGTTGAACTCAAAAATAGCTGGGATTGGATATTATGTACCAGAGAAAGTCGTCACCAATGATGATCTTTCGAAAGTGATGGATACTACAGACGAATGGATTCAGGAACGAACAGGGATCAAAGAAAGACGGTATGGCGAAAGAAACAAAGAGTCTAGTTCTACCATGGGCGTGGAAGCGGCTAAGATTGCGATAGAGCGGGCAGGAATTACCAATGAAGATGTTGACTTTATCATCTTCGCTACGCTCAGCCCCGATTATTATTTCCCAGGCTGCGGTGTTTTACTCCAACGACAAATGGGCATGAAAGGAATCGGTGCACTGGATATTCGAAACCAATGTTCTGGCTTTATTTATGGTCTTTCTATTGCCGATCAGTTTGTCAAAACGGGCATGTACAAAAATGTACTTTTGGTAGGATCAGAACTTCACTCCGGAGGACTGGATTTTTCTACCCGCGGAAGAAATGTAACCGTCATTTTTGGCGATGGAGCTGGCGCAGTAGTGATCCAACCAACCGAAGAAAAAGACCAGGGAATTTTATCGACTCACCTTCATGCAGATGGAGAATATGCCGAAAAATTAGCTTTTATCAATCCTGGAATGCACGGTGGGGTACACCTGGGAACAGAGAAATATGGTTACCCGGATCAGCCTTATGGCGGTAATTATTTGACCGATAAGATGTGGGCCGATCAAGATATTTATCCCAATATGGAAGGGCAGGCCGTTTTTAAAATGGCGGTACAAAAATTCCCCGAAGTCATTGGAGAAGCACTTGAGAAAAATAATTACAAGGCCTCGGATATTGATATGTTTATCCCACATCAAGCCAATCTGAGAATTAGCCAGTTTGTACAAAAACGCCTCGGTCTTAGTGATGACCAAGTGTATAATAATATTCAGAAATACGGAAATACCACAGCGGCTTCTGTACCCATCGCACTCTGCGAAGCTTGGGAACAAGGCAAGGTGAAAGAGGGAGACCT
>CALLVY010000448.1 GCA_938015925.1 uncultured Saprospiraceae bacterium | reverse complement strand
GGGCTTTCGGCTTTTGATGGAGCAATACCAGGAAAGGCTCTATTGGCACATTCGCCGTATGGTGATTGAGCACGAAGATGCCAACGATGTGATACAAAATACCTTTATTAAAGTATTCAAAAGTATCCAGCGCTTCGAAGGGAAATCAGCTTTATACACCTGGCTTTACCGTATAGCGACGAATGAGTCGATTACGTTTATGAATAAGAGAAAGAGAAAATCCACGGCAGATTTAGATGATGAGGAACATGGTATCGGTAAAAAGTTGGAAGCAGATCAGTATTTCGATGGAGATCAGGTACAAATTTTATTGCAAAAGGCTTTGCATACCTTGCCGGAAAAGCAACGCTTGGTCTTTCTTTATCGCTATTACGAAGAAATGCCTTATCAACAGATGTCAGAAATTTTGGATACCTCGGTGGGTGCTTTAAAAGCTTCTTATCATCATGCCGCAAAAAAAATAGAATCCTTTTTTAGAGAGCAAGGACAAGTTTAATATAAAAGATCATGGACGAAAAAGATAATATCAAAAAAGAACTGGAAGAAATTGCTCCATTTCTTGCTGGAATGAAAAAGGAAAATCCTTTTGAAGTACCAGCCCACTTTTTTAAGCAACTGCCTGATCAAATCATGGAGCAGGCTCGATTGACTCCAGTCGAACGATTGCCTCAAAAAACATCCTGGATCGATCGCCTGATTGCTTCCTTCGCTTTTATGCTACGGCCGCAGGTGGCTTTTGCTGCGATCTGTCTTGCCGCGCTTACCTGGACTGTCATTTTTATGATGCAGCCAGATCAAGTAGATCAAGGTTTGGCGAATGATTCTTTTCTGGTAGATGCAGATAATTACATTGCCGCAAATATTGATGAATTCGATACCGAGTGGTTGGCTGTTTTAGCGATGAATGATGAGCGTGTAGATACAGAAAATACAGCAGAAGGATTGATGATTGATGATCTTGAAATGGATGAAAATCTGATCGATGAAATTTTGGAAGAACTGGAAGATATCGAATTGGAAGAATTATTATAAAAAAATAAAAGTTCAAAAATAGGTCTTCTAAGATCATTGATCTTTAGACCAAACGCTCTAAGCTAAACTACCATATTAAAAGAAAAAAAATGAAAAAGATACTTTTCTTATCAACGATGTTTCTACTTTCTGGAATCTTCGCTTATGCTCAAAAGGAGAGAGGAGATAATGAACGCATCCAACAAATGCGCGTGGAATTTTTTAATCAAGAATTACAATTGTCAGCAGAAGAGGCGGAAGCCTTTTGGCCCATTTATGAGCAGTTCAAAAACGATCAAAAAAAGCTGCGGAAAGAATACCGACAGGATCGGAAAATGGAATTGATGACGGATGCGGAAGCCGAACGCTATGTCGAAGATCACCTGGTTCTCGAAGAAAAACAAATCGCCTTAAAGCGAAAATATATTACTCGACTAAAGGGCGTCATTTCGATTCGTAAAGTGGCGATGATCAATCGGACAGAAAGAAAATTTAAGCAAGACTTATTGCATAAAATTCAAGATAGAAGAGGACCGAGGAAAGGAGGACGTTAAACGAAATAAAGACAGAAAAAACAAAAAGGGATGACCACAGCGGTCATCCCTTTTCTTATAAACTTAAGTAGCGTTTTATCAAGAACCAATAATCAACTTACTCACTGGCAAATCCAAATCTGCAGATTGTACTTTCAATAAATAATTGCCCGCTGTAAAATTACTGACGTCCATTGAAAATTTATTAAAACCTTCTTTGACCCTTAAGCTTTGTGAAGCAATCATTTTTCCATCCAAAGCAAACAACTGTAATTCTGCATCCGCCGAAACCTTAGAAGTCAAAACCACATTGGTATCAAAAACAGCAGGGTTAGGATAGACTTTATAATGGCTAACCACTTTTTCTTTAATCCTTACAGAACGAATCGGACTGTAAGAAAACTCTTCCGTAAAGTCTACGGACTTTAATCGATAAAAAGAAGTTCCTTCCAAAGGTTCCTCGTCTATCAATGAATAAGTTCGAAGGCTCGTAGATTCACCACGACCATTAACTGTTTCAAAAAGTTCAAACTCGATTCCATCCGCACTGCGTTCGACATCAAAGAAATCATGGTTGATTTCACTCAAGGTACTCCATTCAACCTGCACCTTATTTTCGTCCACTACCTTGGCAGTAAACTCGCGAAGCTCAATAGGGACAGAGATGGCTTGAGGAGGAATATAGCAGGAAGGATCAGCTAAAGCGCTCGGATCAATTAGATCAGGTGCTTTGGTATGCGCATCAAAATCAGCATTGGTAATCACCGTTGCATCCGCTGCGAGCCAATCTTGTAAGAGGGTTTTAAAAACACTTCGATAATCCGTTTGATGACCATCTATTAAATTTCCATTAGAAGTTAGATTGCTCAAGTCTGGATTGGTTCCAGATACTCCTGCATTGATACCAGAGCCAAACAAAAACAAAGGAGCAGTTGTACCATGATCGGTACCCAAACTTCCGTTCTGCGTAGCTCTTCGACCAAACTCAGAAAAGGTACCCGTCACGACCCGATCTTCAATACCCAAAACACCAAGGTCATCATTGAATGCTTTAATCGAATCAAAAATATCGGCCAATAAGTCTGCGTGATGCCCCGTGTGGGTATCATCTGCTTCTACCTGTCCGGCATGGGTGTCAAATCCACTTTTGTGGATCATAAATATTTTAGTTCCACTTCCTCCTTTGATCAATCGGGCAACTGTTTTCAGTTGGTAACTCAGATAAGAATCGGGATAAGTTGTCGAAGAGTTATTGCCATTGTCATAAACATCGGTGATGCGTTGGCCATAGGCATTGAGACTATTTTCGACACTCATGATGTATTGAAGTTCTGCACCATATTCACTATTGATAACATCACTATGTGGGGCGGTACCCAATCCATTGAGTAAGCCAAAAAGATTCGCAGGGTTTTGTCCGGAGAGATTAACTCCAGTATAGTTTTGAGAATGATCGTGGAAACTAAGCGAAGGTTTAGAGTCTCCAAATTGGATGCCTAAAGGATCAGGAAATTGAGTTGTAGAATTTCCGGCAACGCCAGGAAAGGCTGCTTCAATGTATCGACCGATCCATCCACTATCGAGATTGAAATTGGCAGAAGTACCGTCTCCGCCCGTCAGCCAGAGATCTGTAGATTTAAAATGCGATTGATTGGGGGAAGGATATCCGACGCTTTGGACCAAACGAGCTTTGCCATTGTCATACATGTCTTTAAAAGCAGTCATGGATGGGTGAAGACCAACTTGGTCTTCGATAGGAAGGGTACTGTCCAATGGGATGACCCCATTGATTCCCGTTTCAGGTAAAGCAATATCTGGTCGATTGGCGACATAGGTGTCAAACTGATTGATGGGTACAATGGTATTGATCCCATCGTTTCCTCCTTTGAGAAAAATGACGACGAGTGCACGATCGCCAATTCCTTCGCAATTGAGTAAAGATAACATAGAAGGAGTTGCAAAAGGATTGAGAGAGAGACCATTGAAAACGAGAGGAGCGGCCGATAGTTGACCTATATTTTTGATAAAGTTACGTCTTTTCATTTCTTTAAAATTGAAAGGTGAATAGAATCAGGAATAGGGAATGAATTTTATTCGTTTCCTGACCCTTAACTTAATTGGTACTCTTGTGAAGAAATCAATGCACTGACCAATCTTTCTAATGCAATTCTTACAGAAGTGTCGGTGCCTGTATTGAGATATTCACTCCATTCATTTGCCCAGTTAATCGGGGAGAGTTCATCTAGAAAAATATCGTTGAGAAAATAATCAAAACGATCCGTTGTTGGTGCTGCTGCAAAAAGATAAGTACAGAGTGTGTTTACCAAACCTGAACTATCAGATGGATCTGTAATAACGCCAGAATTGTGAATGAAGTCGACGATGTCCAATTCTACGCCTCCTAGGTCGCCACCATCCAATACTCTTCTACCCGTTAAAAGCATTTCGCCAAATTTATACCTGGCGATAAGCGTAGAACCATTGAACCAATTTTCTGAAAAACTAGGCGCTTGATAATAAGCAGGATAACCCGCAACAGAATCTGGTTTGTAGACGGTCATACCAGCTCGTAAGAGCATTGAATTCATAAGAGATCGAGTGTACCATTGTTGATAATGATCTTCGGTGTGGGTGAATATATCTGGAACCGCCACATCAAAAAAGGTCATGGTTTGTAGGATGGTTTCTAAAGGAGACTTTACAATTCCTCCGAGCAGTTCATCTCCAGAGATGGCATCATCTTCATCAAAGAAGTGTTGACTCTTAAGCAATTCTTTTACAATAGGACCAATGATATAGTTATTGTTTTTCAAAGAAGTCGCAAGCGGAAGAATGATGTCACTCTCTATTTCAGTGGTGATGTTTCTGCTGACAAAATAGCGATACAATTTCCGACAAATATTTTTAGCTGTTTCGTCTTTAGCAAAAACCATTTCTACAAAATCATCCAGTTCTCTATACATGTCATCTGCATCTACGGCACCAGTAATGGTCTGAGAGCCGAATGCGGAGCTAAAGGTTTTGTCGGTGGTATCATGACGACTGTATACCGCGTATCCTAGTTGGGCACCAATGGTAGCATTCCAATATTGTGGATCACCACCTAAAGGGCGAGTAGTTTTGCGAAATCCAGAAAGCAGTTTGGAAGCTTCGCCAATATCTTCTTCGGTATAATGGGTATAATTTCCTGGCCCGATCTGAGGCCCTTTTCCGATGGTAAACAATTCGAAAAATTCCCGGGCATAATTTTCATTAGGATTGAATTTCGAATTATCATGACCGTTTAAATAATCCAACATCGCATTATCAATGGTCATTTTTTTAGCCAATTCTTTAAAAGAACCAGTTGTAAAATGTCTGAGAATAACGAAGTAATCAAAAAGCTGGTAGTTATTTGGAGCATCCGCAGAAATGACCCAGTTGCTATGAAGGAAGAAAGCGAGCTTAGAAATAATAGATAGATCTCTGCGAGATTCATCAATAGACCAGGCACGAACATAGTTTCTTAACCTAGTATTTGATAAGGTATTTGCTGCACCAGAGTTGATCCAGGGCAATCCGTTTTCATAACAAATCGGTTCATCCACAAATAAATTGGTAGGGACAAACAGTTGTTCGACAGCAGCGTCTGCAGTTAATAAAGCAAAGGCATCAATACGAGCGCGACTAATATTAAAGGAACAACGACGGAGGAGGTGAGCGGCTCTTTGGGTACCAAGTGGACCAGTGTGTGCTAGAAGAGAAGCCATATTTGATTTTTTTATTTCAGACAAATGCAGATAGAGACACTTGTAGGAAAGGGTCAGGAAATTATTACTTACATCTCATAGTCTCAGCGATAGAAAAAATAGTGTATCTATAGTAGACTTTATTCGAAATGATATTGTATGGCTAAAAAATTGTCTTTTTTCCGCACTCTGCTTGCTGCCCTTCCGTGGTCACGGTTCCTTCACTTTGAGTATTGTCATACTCAACCCAGTGGGATCGTTCACTCATTCGCCTT
>CALLVY010000447.1 GCA_938015925.1 uncultured Saprospiraceae bacterium | reverse complement strand
GGTGATTGAGTTTACTTAGTCAGAAAAAACAAAACCCACAGTGACAAATAAAATCATCACGGTGGGTTTTTAGATTTAGAATATATCAATCAAAGCTCCTTTCATATCTGTTTACAATTCGCAATAGCCCTCATCCGCCGTCAGATTTTTACAAGGATTTCGCCAAGTCAATTCTGCGGGTTGCACCATCAAATCTGATTCCAAGGGGCCCCAGGTTCCTGCTGGATACCCATACATTTTGATGTCTGGATTATTCTCCCAGGCATTGAGAATGGGTTGTACAAATTCCCAGGCACTTTCTACCGATTCTCCGTGTGCGTAGAGCGTGGCGTCGCCTTTGATACAATCGAGCAATAAGCGCTCGTAGGCAGCGGGGACATGTGCATTGACCAGATCAGAATAATGAAAATCCATGCCAACATTTTTCACTCGGAATCCTTCTCCGGGCACCTTCATTCCGAAGTTCATCAAGAGTCCTTCATCGGGTTGAATACGGATTACCAATTGGTTGTGAGATCCGGTGAGTTCATTGGCTCTGGTGAACAGTTGGTGGGCTGGTTTTTTAAAAGAAATAACGACTTCTGTTACCTTGGTTGGCAATCGCTTTCCGGTGCGTACATAAAAGGGAACACCTGACCAACGCCAATTGTCGATAAAGAAATTGACGGCAGCAAAAGTTTCCGTCATCGAACCGATGGGTACGCCTTCCGCGTCGCGGTATCCGGATACTTTTTCTCCGCGAATGGTGGAACTCAGATACTGCCCGCGCACGACATATTTACCGACTTCCTCTTCTTTGATCGGACGAATAGATTTAAACAATTTTAGCTTTTCACTTCTGATCGATCTGGCATCTGGCGAGATGGGCGGTTCCATGGCAATATGCGCAATAATCTGCATCAGGTGATTTTGAAACATATCTCGCAAAGCACCAGAGCCATCATAATAGCCGCCACGCGAACCCACGCCCAGACTTTCTGCATTCGTAATTTCTACATGATGGATATAATTTCGATTCCATAAGGGCTCGAAAATACCATTGGCAAAACGGGTCACCAAAAGATTTTGTACCGTTTCTTTTCCTAAGTAATGATCAATGCGATAGATTTGCTCTTCCTGAAAATGTTTGAGTAAACTAATGTTTAAGGCTTTGGCCGATTTCAAATCCGTTCCAAAAGGTTTTTCTATAACCAACCTTCGCCAGGCACCTTCTTTCTGATGAAGCCCATGAGCCGCCAAGCATTCCGGGATCACTTCATACAAACTAGGAGGAGTAGACAGGTAAAAAATATAATTTCCTAAGGTATTAAATTCTTTATCTAAATCTTCCAAACGTACTTTCACCTTAGCATAGTCCTCTTTATTCTTGGTCGCAATCGGTTGATAAAACAATCGGCGTGTAAAATCCGCTACCCTTTCTTTCGGCTCATTCTCTAAATCAATAAATCCACTTTTCAAAAAAGCTTTATCTGCAAATTCTGAATCCGACAATGGACTTCGACTTACGCCCAGGATGACGAAATCTTCTGGAAGGTATTTCTCTTTATACAATTCGTATATCGCAGGGATTAATTTTCTTCTCGTCAAATCGCCTGAAGCGCCAAAGATCACAAAAACTAATGGGTCCATATTTTGTTTTATTGAAATAAATAAATTCTAATTATTTTACTTTATCCTACCTTGATTATAGCGTGAAGGTGCGACCCCGGATGGGGTCGAAATCCATTACCAAACATGTGGCTAACGTACGGTGCCCCCTCTGGGGTCAATACACAATTTAGAGAATGACCTCAGAGGGGTCACCGTACGTTAGCCTTCCGCATTATTATTATTTCGGCCTCAGAGAGATCGCACCTTCACGTTATATCGACAATGTAGTATTTAGAAGTTCAATATTGATTAGGCCATTTCGAATATTGAAAGAATGAGTCGAATATCATTTTTTTTTGTAAAAGCTATATAAAAACGATTCTATCTTTTTGAAAATACTAATCCTTTAGTCTCAAATCTTCGTCTGGCCAAAACTAGAAATATTAATCGGGAAAATCCCTATATTGCGAAAAAATATCATACATATGTCACAAGAGGAATACGATTTTGGAATGGTTGGCCTCGGCGTCATGGGAAGAAACTTCTTATTGAATGTCGCGGACCACGGATATGCCGTAGCCGGAATGGATCAATCTGCCGAAAAAGCCAAGGCTTTAGAAGTAGAGGCCGGAGATAAAAAAGCCAAAGGCACTACTTCTACCGAGGAGTTTGTGGCTTCCTTGAAGAAACCTAGAAAAATCATGCTATTGGTTCCTGCGGGAAAGGTCGTTGATATTGTCATCAACAGTCTCCTGCCCCACCTCGACCAAGGGGACTTGATTATTGATGGTGGGAATTCCTTTTTTCCAGATACGGATCGACGATCTGTGGAATTGGAAGAGAAAGGCATTCGCTTTTTGGGTGTTGGTGTTTCTGGTGGCGCTGAAGGTGCTCGCCGTGGGCCTAGTATTATGCCTGGCGGAAACAAGAGTGCTTATGAAGTAGTCGCTCCTATTTTAGAAGATGTTTCGGCTAAAGTCAATGGAGAACCTTGTGTGGCTTTTATGGGCAATGGTTCGGCAGGGCACTATGTCAAGATGGTGCACAATGGGATTGAATATGCCATTATGCAGTTGCTGGCAGAAAGTTATGATTTGCTAAAAAATGTGGGTGGCCTTTCGAATCAACAATTGGGCGATACTTTTACCGCCTGGAATAAGGCAGAATTAGAATCCTTCTTAGTCGAAATCACCGCAGAAATTTTCTACCAAAAAGATGACTTGACTGAGGGAGATTTGATCGATGCTATTTTAGACAAAGCCAAACAAAAAGGAACGGGCAAGTGGACTTCACAAAATGCCATGGACAATGGAATACCCGTTCCAACCATCGATGCAGCAGTGACCATGCGCGGGATGTCTTCGCTAAAAGCAGAACGAGTATCGGCTAGTGAAATATTATCAGCCCATACCAATGGAAGTTCCGTCGACGCAGCCGCTTTTGCAGAGGATATGAAAAAAGCATTGCTTTTTGCGACGATCATTAGTTATGCGCAAGGACTCAGTCTGCTCAAGGAAGTCTCTGATGAAAAAAATTATGAACTCGATCCAGAAGCGATTGCGCGAATCTGGCGAGGCGGTTGTATTATCCGTGCTTCTTTGTTAGAAGATATCCGCAAAGCCTTTGTGGCGGAGCCGGATATTAAAAATCTGATGGCTTCTCCTGTTTTTGCATCTAGCTTATCGGAATTGCAGGCCAGTTGCCGTACGGTTGTCAAACATGCCATTGATGCGGGAATTCCTGTATTGGCCTTATCTAGTGCCTTGAGTTATTTCGATGCTTATCGCCGCGATAGATTGCCACTCAATCTTACGCAGGCACAACGTGATAATTTTGGATCGCACACTTATGAAAGAACAGATCGAGCAGGTGTTTTCCATACGGAATGGGGCAGTTAAATTTAGTTCCTCCGGTTTGCGGTATGCGGTTTTCGAAAACGGTAAACCCTATACCGCAAACCGGACTACATAAAAAATAAGGTTCTCTGACAAATTCCGTGTGTGAGTCAACCAAAAAGAAGAACGAAAAATAAAAAGAACCATGGATAAATTTTTGCAAGCCGCGATAGAGGAAGCCCAAAAAGGATTGGCCGAAGGCGGTATTCCGATTGGGAGTGTATTGGTACATGATGGAAAAATCATTGGTCGCGGACATAATCGCAGAGTACAAAATGGCTCTTGTGTTTTACATGGCGAAATGGATGCTTTGGAGAATGCGGGGCGATTGCCGGCTAAGGTTTATCAGGAGTCGGTTATTTATACGACACTGTCTCCTTGTTCAATGTGTAGCGGAGCGATTTTGTTGTATGGGATTCCTAAGGTGGTGATTGGAGAGAATGTGACTTTTATGGGAGAGGAAGAACATTTGAAAAGTCGTGGGGTGGAAATTGAGGTCGTTGATGATGCGACTTGTAAGAAGATGATGAATGATTTTATTGCGGAGCGGCCGGAATTGTGGAATGAGGATATTGGGGTTTAGGTGGAATGATTTAGGGGAAGTTTTAGTGGCCGGAGGCCAAAAGCCGTTTTCGGGTTGAATGCTTTAGCATTTACCGAGCTTGGTATTTTTATTTCTTGGGATTCCATACCAGTGGAGCCCTTTTGCAATTCCAGTAATGATCTAATTTTCGGCTATGAAATTATTTCCAATCATTCTAAAAATATTCCTGGGCTTTGCAATTAGTTTATCTTTAATAGCTGTCAATCGATTTTATCTTGATGCGGATGACTCTTATTCTTTGCTTATGGACTTCCAACTTTTTGGTTTGTTCCTGGTTCTCCTTCTGATAATTGCTAGCCTAATCAAAAAGGTATTTTTCAAGAAAGCAATATCCCTAAGCTTCCTGCTGATTATTTTAAGTGGCCTTTTTTAGGACAAAAATCCTATCTCTTTATGAGCGAAAAGTATTTTCAGAAAAGTATAGGGAAATGACTTGCGAAGAATATGTAGCGCGATTTGAAAGAGAAAAAGAACGAGGAAAATATCTTTATTTTTCTTACGGTATGCTTGCCGATTTTGGATTAGAAAAGAGTTTAAGGAGCAATATGATTTAGATGTGGTGGTGGTCGCTGGTGGTGATATTGGATCGGAGGAAGGGCATTGCTTTAATCAGGTCTTGCTGCAATCCATTGAAGAATTGGAAGGAGCAATGTATCGTAATTCCACTAACAAAAAGGAAAGTTCACTGAAGATTGGTAAAAGAAATTTTCTTTTTTTTTACAAAAAAAACAGTACTAAACCTTTAAAAATCAATGAATTGCGAACACCCTTCTGCTTTCCATGCAAAATAATTTATGGAATTTCTCCTCTCAATGCGTCTATGTAGTGATTTATTTTTCTAGATCATCCGGAAATTTGACGAAAAATAAATCTTGGTCTGCATTTGCGGTGAAAAGCCCAAAAAGTAG